>CAZBFT010000071.1:0-4088 GCA_964491465.1 uncultured Pseudomonadales bacterium | reverse complement strand
GCGTGGGTGAACCAGTCGCGGGGGAAACGACGAATAGACTCGGGTGTTTCTAGTTGGGCATATTTTTTGGCTTCCCAGTAGTAGGCGTAAACGAGGAAATAGTAGTACGACTGGAAGATACTCAAAATCATTCCGTGCATCCCATCTTTGTACCCTTGTGCTTGGAAAAACCTCCGGATAATTTCACCAACTGAAAGCCTGATGGCGTCGGCAAAGGAGTAATTGTTGCCTGCTTTAATTCGCTCTATTGCGTCGGCTTTGGCGTAGCGCTGATTTTTATCTGTCCATTCATCGATTGAGATATAGTTGAGATGCTGGATGGCGTTTTTAGGATCAGCGGATAAAGTAACTCCTTCTCCTGTAAGGGTAGGTTGGGCGTGTAAATGATTCGGCCAAGTGATCACATTATGTTTGAAAAAGCGGGTTTGATAATCTGGCCACCAGAGAGAATGCTCGATCCATTTGCCAAAAACGTTATTTTGGCGAGGCATTTTGATATAGGCCACTGACTGATCATGCGCGGCTTTAGTTAGAATTTGAGCCAGCGAGGGGGGGATTGATTCGTCGGGGTCGAGGAAAAGCACATATTCATGGTGGACGTATTCGAGAGATTTTTGGCGGACGTGCTCCACTATCGCGACTGGCGCATGCGGAATAAGCGTGGCGCCAAACTTTTTGGCGGTGGCCGCAATATTCTCGGTACTGGCCAGGTCAATCAAAATAATTTCGTTGACCCAACCATGGATCGAAGCCAAACATTTTTTGAGCAACTCGTTTTGATTGTGGACGACGATGACGGCCGAAATCCCCTGCAGCATGTCTTAATTGTAGCACCTAATTAACTCCTGGCCAGAGCAGAGCGGAAGAGATTGCCCAACTCATCCCGGAGGTGTCGACCGTCAAGGATATAGAGGATGCAGCTGTAGCTGAGGAGTCCAAGAAAAATAGCGACAAAGAGAGTCAAAAGGTCGTGAACGAAAGTGCGAGTAAATATCCAGACCAATCCACCCATCACGGCACTACTGATCAGGGGGCGGATAGTATTGCTGAGTGTATTAACCCGCACAATTTGGCGCAGAGCCAAAAGGACCAAAGGGTAAGTCAGATAGGTGATGACAAAAACCGTAATGGCAATTCCCTGGTAGCCGATCAGGTGGATCAAGGGCAAGCCGATCCCCCATGTGAGAGCGGTATAGAGAACCATGAGTGAGAGGACTACCTTGGGGTGGCCGGTAGCGTAAATGGCGTTGGTATAAGTGGTGGTGATCATGACTGGGATGGCGGAGGCAAGGAACCAGAGTAAGACCGGTAATGCCGGGAGCCATTTATCGCTTTTGTCGGCGTAGAGATAAGTCAAAATCGGGCGGGCAGTGACCAACAGGCCAACGATAGCCGGGAAGTAAAGTACACTCATCAAATGAATAGATTTCTCGATCCAGCGCTTGAGTCGCTCTTTGTCACCCTGAATCCGGGAGTAAGTGGGGAAAGTGATCCGCGAGACGATGGTAGAAAGTTCCATAGGGCGGCTGCTGATGTTTTGTGCCAAGTTGACAAAGGCCACGGCTGCCGGCCCATACCAGAGCGCGATTATGGTCGGTGTGAGGTTGTCTTTTATGAGTGCCAAGACTGAGTTGAGCTGGTATGGCACGCCAAAGTGCAGCAGTTCGTGGACGCTAGTACGATTGAGACGCCAGCCAATTTTCCAGGGAGAGATCACATTTAGTGCAATGGCGCCGAGCGCGGCACGAGCTAAGACGGCGATCACCAAGCTCCAGACTCCATATCCATGGTAGGCCATAAAAACGGCGATCACGTTGTAAGTAACGGTTTCGATAATTTCGGGGATCACCAACAGTTCAAAGCGAAGAGAGCGCTCCAACAAAATGGAAGGGACGGTTTTGAAAGAAGTCATAAACAAGGAGAGGCTCAGGATCCTGACTAGCCAAATCCCCTGCAAGCCGAGGTTGTAAAAGCTGGCGATCCAAGGCGAAGCTAACCACGAAACAACCAATAAAATCGTGACCAAGAGTTGCTGGACGGTAAAAGTAGTACGCAAATCGTCGTCGGAGACGTTTTCTTTTTGGATCAGGGCAGCACCAAAGCCCACGTCGGAAAAGAAAGAAAGGAAAGTAAAGACTACAAAACTGATAATCCCAAAAATACCAAACGACTCTTGAGAAAGCAGGCGGGCTAAGTAAATGATGCCGACGGTATCAATCACCTTGAGCAGGACTCTACGGCCAGTCAAAGTAAAGACGCCGCGGATGGCTTTCTTTTTGAGTGAATCTAAGATTTCCGCCATACCCACCATCCTACCATGAGCAGTAGTGTCCCGGATGTAATCCAGATCCCAATTCGCTCAACCAAAGTGCGGTGCCATGCTAATTGAAGCTGGTGATGACCGGGAGAAAAACTGTCGGTAGTTTGAATTTTGCCATCGGCACTAGGGCTGATCGGACTCCGCTGACCGTCCACGCTGAGCCCCCATTGGGGCATGAAGGCCGTGCCGATCACGACAGGCCCAGGCTCGTGTAACAGGAGAGTGCCGGAAACGTCTATAGGAGTGTGGATTAGACCATCAGAAAAACTGGTGGGCGGAAATGATGGCATCTGTGCCGGGAGATATTCCGGGATTTTGTTGCGGGCAACCGTGTCCAATTTCTCTTGGCTCAAAAGATCGGCATCACGATAACCTACGTAAGATTGGGGGACAAAGAATTTGAGATTGAAAAACAACAAACAACCAACAGCCAACAATGTACAGCCGAACTGGAATTTTTTGGGAATAAATTGAACAAATAAGCCGGAGAGCCCCGCCAGACCGAAGGTTGCAAAGGCGAGGCTACGCCAAGGAAACTGAACGACACTCAGAGCAGGGAACAGATCCCAAAGTGGAATAGAGAGGTCGAGGGTGAGAAAAGAATAAATAACCAACAAGCCAACAAAAAACGCGGCTGATTGGGACCAGTGGCGGCGCAGAGTTAAATAAACAGCCGAGATTGCGGCCAGTACCAGCTGGAATTTGCCGAGCATAAAGGACATGCCGTCGGCTGCTATACCGGCTGCCGAGCCGCCATAACCCCACGGGCTATGCCAAAGTTGGCGGAAGGCAAGAGCATGATCGGAAAGTTTGGTGGTGGTGGCGATAGAGTCAACTTGCACGAGTCCACGCTCGAAAATCACCGGGAAGTAGAACCAGGAGATTAATCCGAGATTCATGGCCAGAGACAGCAAGGTGCCACGCCACGAGCTTCTTTGCCAGAGGATAATCCAGATCAGGAGAGCCGGGAGAAATATAAGTGGCAAGGTATTGTGAGAGAGGAAAAAGAGTGAGGTAATGGTTGCGGTCGTAATGATGGTGAGTTTGGGGGTTTGCGGTTTTTGCCAAAAGTGGAGCAGCCAAGGAAGCGCGGCCATGGTGGCGAGTTCGGCATAGCTACCCCGGACATAGAGGCTGCCGGCGTGGTAGGGTAAAAGAGTGTAGGCGGCAGAAGCTACCAAGGCCGCATACCGATTGGTTTGGGCTAGTAACCGATACATCCCCCACCCTCCGATAATGGTCAAAATCGCCAAGGCAAATTTGAGGGACAAGATATAGGTAGAAACGATTGTTTTGATCAGCACTCCTAAATAACCAAATATGGGGGCGTAGTATAAAAAGAGCGGATAGCCGTACCCTTGGTTGAGCAAGTTTGTCCAGGCTGCCGGGAATTGTCCGGCGCGGAGGGTCTCACTGAGGGTATAAAAACGGATAACACTGGTCGGATCGTGGACGTCAAAGAGGCCAGGACGAGCTAGTGGGAGCAGTGTGAGCAGTATTGGCAGCGACAGCAGTAAGAACGGCAAAATCTTGTTCATGGAAAGATGCGGTACAAGCGGATATAGCTGTCATCGGCTTTTTTGAATGACAAAATTTCAAGAGAATTGGGAGGGAGGGATTTGATCTGGGTGTTATTGAGGATAAAGTAAGTTTCGGGATTCGTGATAGCGTTGTTGATGACATTGGCAGGAGGGATGGAAGATAGAGGATATATACCAGTAATTTGTAAATTTTGTGACCGCTCAGAAGTATATAGCTCTAATCCGTG
>CAZBFT010000070.1:0-4136 GCA_964491465.1 uncultured Pseudomonadales bacterium | reverse complement strand
AAGCAGTACTAAGGGCAGCGGGAGCGGTTGTACCAGAGAGGAGATTGTGGTAGAGCGAGTCTTGCAGTGCATTGATCATCGCTCTAGCATCAATGGCCGTAGCGGCGGGGATGCCCATGAGAGTGGCGATCTCGCTACGTTTGGTGGCGTCACTCAATATTTCAGTGAGACGAGCGGAGGCAGCAGCACGGGCCTGGTCGTGGACTCTGAGTTCACGGTTGTAGATCCCCCGCCCCTCTGGCGTTTCTTTGCTCGTTGAGAGGAGGTTAATGCCGCGCTCGTTGTTTAAGCGGAGGCGGGCACCACTATCGGCCACATAAGCCATGGCCTTAAAGATGTCTTTATTGTCATGAGCCCCATTCAGTTTGTCGGTCGAGTCTTTGAGGAGTTGGGCGCGTTTGCCTAGCTCAATGCGGTGGTAATCACGAGCGCGCATCTCAGTCGAGCGGATAGCGTTACTGGCAAGCGGATGATCGAGTCCCATGGCTTCTTCAAACCCGTACTGCGCGCGCATCTTCCCCAGTCTCGCCCATTCCTTGAAGCCCGACATCCCGCCGGCAACTAGTCCGCTCCCGACGAAGGGTAGCCAAGACATCCCGGTCCTGGCGGCGGTAGCGATCCCTTTGCCAGCAAAGAATCCGAGGACTGAACCGGTAACTTCGCTTTTCACCATGGCACTAATTGCACTCAATACCATCTCGCTACGCAGACCATTGCGCACCACATCCGTGCGATAGAGGTTGGAGTGCTCAGGATTGGCTGATTGGGCGCGGAGATCTTGGTGGAGTCGATCCCAGAGTTTTTGGTTGTTGGAGACACGTTCTTTGGAGAAAAAGCCGTCTTTGCCCACCTCGCTATTGGCGCTGAGCTGGGCGGTACCTAGGTATAGTTCAATATCAAAATTAAGTTTTTGGGCGCCTTTGTAATGGGCGAGATTGTCGACGATCGAGGGCAGCATAACTTCTTCAGTTTGGACAAGAAAGTTATCCGCGTAGGTGAAAGAGTTCTCGAACTGGGCTTGATCCGGGGCACTTAAAGTACGACGCCAGGCTTGAAAATCAGCAGAGTGGAAGAAGTCCTGGAGGGTGAGATCGAGCTCGCGGCGTAGTTTGGGATTAATCTTGGTAGGAGTGCCACCGGCTTCTTTTTGCGAGACGATATCATCGATGGCACGACCGAGGACATGTTGTTTGAGGTAATCGGCGACTTTGGTGCCCTCTGGACCCTCGAGTTTGATGCTCCTGGCGGTCTTTGTGTCACCGTGGCGAGTTTCCTGGAGGATTTCGAGCGAACTCTCGTTGACCCGACTGGCGAGTTCCTCACGCGCGGCCACGTCACGATTGATGAGAGCAGTGAGCGGGTTGGGGAGAGTCGGATCGAGATCATATTGGGCACGCAGTCCCCGGACAGCCTCGACTTTAAATTGGTGGAGATCGCGTTCGTGACCGATAAACTCCTGGAAGAAGTCTTTGACTCCCCCAATCGCTCGTTTGGTGCGGGTATTGCGCTCTTGTCCCAACCGCTCTCTGGCTCGGCGATCCACCTCGGCATTAAACTCGGTGGAGATGGCGCCGGTAATGCGGGCAGCCTCGGACATCCTGGCCCCATGCGCCTTCTCTTTGGTGCGATGCAAGCTCTCGCTGAAGGTTCCCCGCCACATGCGGTCGAAGAAAACGGTCGCTTTCTTCCCAAAGCGTTGCCAGCCGGTTGAGCCTTCGATCGACTTGGGGTCCCATTTATCGCGAGTCTCAGAAAGCTGACCCTCGGCAAAGGCGGCCTGCTCCACTTCAAAGACATCCTTGGAATTGAGGGTTTTCGTCACTTCGCGACCAAAAGCGTTGCGGGAGGTAACTGTCCCGGCATTGCGACCCAGGGCACTGACCACGGCGGCTTTAAAACTAGAAACAATAGACCTTCTAGGTGGGGGGGGGAGGAAGTGCTTCCTCTGATTCGTCACCGTTATCAAGAAGATTAGCCTCGTGATCAGGCATGGGGTAAGGATCGGGAGGTAAAGTCCGACCCAGAGCGCGAGCTTCAGCAGGAGTTAATTCATGAAAAGCACCCGGTTCGGTCATAAATTAGGCGAGTCCTAAATAGATTTGGCGGAACTGGAAGAGAGTCTCTCCGATAAAGGTGGAGGCATCGGGGATGGCGGTGGCAATGAAATCTTGGATTTGCTCATCGGTGGGCTTGGTATCGAGAAAATCAGCTAGTTCTTGGGCTTGGGCATCTGTGAGTTTGGTAATGGTTTTGGACAAGAGGAAGTCATGCACGCGCTGGAGGATGTCGAGCTTGAGTTCTTGGAACATCTCGGGAGTTAGAGTCTTGTACTGTTTATCTTTGATCAGTGTATCGGCAAAATCATCCAAGGTAGGTTGGGCAGTATTTGTAGCCATAGATGGTAACCTTTCTCAAAGAAGTATTGGATTAAGTGTACTGATTCCTAGATTGTTTGTAAAGGGCGTGATCCCTGCTAAAATACAGGTCGTGGCAACAAAAAAAGATTATTACGAAATACTAGGTGTAAACCGCTCCGCCAGTGAGAGCGAGCTCAAGAGTGCATACCGCAAATTGGCACTCAAGTGGCACCCAGATCGCAACAAAGAAGCTGGGGCCGAAGCCAAGTTTAAGGAAATTAACGAGGCTTACGAAGTACTTTCTAGTGCAGAGAAAAAAGCCAAATATGACCAGTTTGGTCATGCAGCCTTCGACCCCTCGGCTGGGTTTGGCGGTGCTCAAGGAGGGCAGAGCTATCGCCAAGGACCATTTACTTATACTTATTCGACAGGCGGGGGATTTGAGGATTTGTTTGGGGGGCAAGGTCAAGGATTCTCTGACCCTTTTAATATCTTTGAGTCGTTCTTTGGCGGGCAAAACCCGTTTGGCGGACAATTCCAACAAAAACCTCACTACTCAATGACCATTGAGTTTATGGAAGCAGTCCTGGGGAGTGAAAAATCGTTTGTACACCAAGGCAAGCAGTATACCGTGAAGATCCCGCCTGGGGCGGATGATGGCACCAGAATACGCTACAGTGAGTTTGATGTCTCAATTAACGTCAAACCGCATAAAATTTTTCGCCGTGAGGGAAACGACGTATTCATTTATCACGAGATCCCTCTCTCTCTCGCGATTCTAGGGGGAGAGACGACCGTGCCCACGCTGGAGGGAGAACTCACGCTCAAGATCCGCCCAGGAACCCAGCCGAGCACAACGGTCCGACTATCAGGCAAAGGCATTAAACACCTACGAGGAAGTGGGTCGGGAGATTTATACATCAAATTCAAGGTTATGTTACCCACGAAGTTATCGCGTCGGGCCAGGCAGTTAGTGGAGGAACTAGAGAGTGTGCTATAGTGTAGAGAGATAGGAGGGTTAAATGAAAAAAATAATTTGGATGGTGTTGGTTGTTGGTTTAGTGGTGCCGATGGCAGTTAGGGCAGAGGAACAGAGCGCCAGTGCATCTCCTTGGCGATGGCAGAATCGGACAGAGAGCAGGGAAGAACAGCAAGAGCAGCGAGGGATCGTCCAAGAGTTTAAGAGTCGGGTGGCAGAGAATCACGCTAACCGATTAGAGAAGAGGTTTAAGTTTTACTACGAACGGATGACTAAGATCATGGTTCGCTTCCAGACACGCCTAGATACTCTCAAGGCTCAGGGTAAAGAGACTACGCCAATCCAAGTTAAGTTGGACGCGGCAAAGGCTAAATTAGAGTTGGCAAAAACCAAGGGCGAGGCGGCGGTCGCGGCTTTCCGCGGCCTAGACCCCACCAAATTCCAGGAACAAAAAACCGAACGGTTAGCAGCCAGAGATCTGGCAAAAGAAGCCAGGAAATTGTTCCTTGAAGCACATGCATTACTAAAAGAAGCGCTAAAATCGCTAAAAACTATATCTAAACCAGCTCTCCCGGCGGCATCAAGTGCAGTCGAGAATGCGCAGTAGACAAGGAGAAATATGTTGAAAAAAATGATTTGGGTAGGGTTGGGAGCGATTTTATTGGGTGGATGTTCATTACAATCTTACTTGCCAGGGAAAAATGAGGCCGCGCGTGATCAAAAAACAGAAGAGGAAAAGATCATTGTGGGGGAGTCTCCTGCGCCTTCTTTATCGACTAAGACTGATGATGCGAGCTTGG
>CAZBFT010000069.1:4092-4367 GCA_964491465.1 uncultured Pseudomonadales bacterium | reverse complement strand
AAGACCAGTACCGCCGCCGAAACAAAAGGAATGTACGCTGCTGAAGCTATCCAGGTATCTTCGCCTGAGTAAGTCCGAACAACAGTGGCCCCCTTACCTTGTTGTCTCAGTTTCTTTTTAATGGCTCCTTCGAATTTTTCTAAGTAGCTGCCCATATGTACATAAATTATATTCCTCTTCGTTTGAAAAGGCCAACCTGCCTTTTTGCTAGTCGAGATCCAGTTCCGCCTGCCCGTCCGCTTGTTTTATGATTTCTTTTGGCTTAGCTGGAGACG
>CAZBFT010000069.1:0-4082 GCA_964491465.1 uncultured Pseudomonadales bacterium | reverse complement strand
CGAGCGAAGGGGGCCAAATCTTCACCACTCCAAATACCCCGTCGTATCCAGGCTCGACCACAATATCGCCCCGTCTCACTTTATCAATTCCCTCGGCAACTGCGTAAATTGAGGCAACTTTTTCTAGATCAGAAAGAGGGGCTTTGAGTAATATGTTCATCTCTGAGTCAAAGTGGCTGACCAACCTTTTATACTCTTCGTGAACTTTATCTGAATTTGCAGCGGCCCCTTTTGCCTCGGCTAAAATTTCCAGCAGCGGTACCAGCCTTTTGAAAGCGGGTCTACCTTTGGCCACGTAGTCTTCGCTCCTTTGTTTATCAGCCAGTTGTTCCACTCGGTGCATCACCCCAATCGTTAGATTTCTCTTGCAGTTTGGGCAAATAATACCCAATTTAGCGCTCTCACTTGGTGAGTGACGAACGTTACAATTTCTATGACCGGTGTAGTGATATTTACCTTCCTCAGGAAAAAACTCGAGAGTAAAAGCGACTTGGGCTTTTTTGTCTCCGTCATTTCGCGCGGATTTTAAAGCTTTCAACAACCCATCGTAGCTAAAATCGGTATCAAAAACAGTTAATTCTCGACTCAACTTTGGCGCTGAATGTGCGTCGGAGAAAGAAACAATGCTTCGGTTGTCCAGCTCGGAGATCCGCCAATTCATCGATGGGTCGCTAGAAAGACCGGTTTCGATAGCGTAAATATATTTTGATAAGTCGCCAAAGCACTCATCAATAGAATCAAACCCGGAGTTGCTGCCGTAAAGGGAAAACCAAGGCGTCCAAGCGTGGGCTGGAATAAGAATCGCTGCCTCACTCACTTCCAAGGCCATTTCCAGAAGTTGTTTCGCTGATAGGCCAACAATAGGCCTACCGTCTGCTTTTAGGTTTCCGATTTTTCCAAGTCGGGTGTTAAAAAGGCCTACGTCGCTCATTTGGGGAAAATATAGTAAACAGTGGATCCGCCGCACTTTTCCGCCTTGAGAGTAGATGCAGGAAATTTCAGTGCCTAGGACAAAGTGCGTATCTCCATATTTATAAAGCCCCGAAGCTTCTGACTCTTTCAATTTTGATTTGGTTTCCCCCCACCAAACCGGATGGGTAAAATCGGCACTGGACAGAAGGGCAATACCCTTCATTTTCGCCCATTGGGTTAGGGTGTCGAAGTTCAAATTACGACTAGTGGCGCGGGCGTAAGCGGAATGGAGATGTAAGTCGGTGACGAATTTGGCCATCGTCGCCATATTCTAGCATAAAGTTGGGGGGATAAATTCAACTCGCCGTACGAGCACGGCGTATTTGAACTTGCTGAAAAGCGAAGAGGACACTGGAACTGACCGAGCTTGCGAGAGAATTCCAAAGGATGTCCCGAGCTTTCAGCTTTAGCTCAAAAGCCAGCGCAGTTTGGCGATCGCTTTGGTGCTACCTTTGCGACCAAAGGTAGCGAAAGAAATTAGAACTTGATTTTCTCAGCGTAATCTCCAATTAGAGGCATTTTGTACTTTTTACCGCTGTAAGCTTGGATAAATCCTACTATGACCGCCACCACAATTACCAATTGGGCGATTCCAAACAGGTAGCCTACAAATGGGAAATAACTTAGTACCACGAGCGCTATGGATGCAGCGAATAGTAGGCAACCCTGTCTAGCGTGAAACGTTACGTACTCGGAATCCTTTTTTACCAACAAAATGATTATCGAAAGGACCCACAGGTAACTCACTGCAGCGATAAGATTGTCGTCGCTACCACCTGTCGAAGCAGGCGCTGGAGATTGTTCTTGGGTATCTTCCTCGGGCAAACTAATCACCTCCTTGCGTACATTATAACAATTTAATTAAATCACAAGAGCGCTTGAGTGTCAAAAATTGTCTTGACTTATTTCTATAGGGTGTTATCATTGGTGCCAAAATCTGTACTTGAACAAGTGAATAAACCCTAACAGAAGGAGAAGATCCATGCCAATGTCACCGGACTTCGAGAAGCGTCTTTTCCCGATTGTCGCTCAGCTCGTGAAGCATTATGGCGATCCCTTTCACATTTACGATTGGCCGGGAATTGAACAGCACGTCCGCCAACTTCAAAGAACCCTTTGGAGGGTTAAGGGCTGGCGCAACTTCTTCGCAGTAAAAGCTCTCCCGAACCCAAATATTCTAGCGCGTCTACACAAGATGGGTATGGGGTTGGACTGCAGTTCTGTACCCGAACTGAAATTTGGTCGGCAGATCGGAGCCAATCCCGGGGATATAATGTTCACCTCGAACAACACCACGATAGCAGAGTTCGAAGAGGCCCAAGGTGACGGCGGCTGTATCCTTAATCTGGATGATATTACTCTCATCGATAAAGTGCCGGAACCCTTTCCGAGTATCATCTGCTTCCGGTACAACCCTGGTAGCCGTCGTACCACCAGCAACGAGATAATCGGCAATCCCGCCGGATCTAAGTACGGTGTGCCTCATGAGCGAATCGTAGAGGCTTACGCACGTGCCCGTAAACGCGGTGCGTGGCGTTACGGTATTCAAACTATGCTGGTCAGCAACGAACTCGATCACAAATTCATGGTCGGAACCTTCGTCATGCTGAACGACGTCATCCAGATGGTGCGACAAGAACTCGGAATCACCTTTGACTTCATCAATATCGGCGGAGGTTTCGGAATCCCTTACAGACCGCACCAAAAGCCGTTCGATTGGGCGGCTTTTGCCGCTGAAGCTGGCAAACTTCAGGAAATGCTCCATACACGCACTGGCTATACTCCGGATCTGTACACAGAATCCGGACGTGCCATCACTGGACCTCATGGGGTTTTGGTAGCCACGGTCTCCAATCGCATGAGTAAGTACGTGGAAATTCGCGGCTTGACTGCATCCATGCCCGACCTCATGCGACCAGGGATGTACGGAGATGACGACCCCAAGACTGGCGAACAAAAATCAGGCCACCATCACATTACTGTCCTCTCCCCAAACGGTACCCCAAAAACGGGCCCGCAGGAAGTGGTCAATGTAACTGGATCCCTCTGCGAGGGAAATGACGTCTTCGCACTGCAGCGAGAGCTTCCCGTCATGGAAGAGGGTGATATCGTGATTATCCACGACACCGGTGCTCACGGTCATGCCATGGGATTCAACTACAACGGCCGCCTACGGCCAAAAGAACTATTGCTCCGATCCGGTGGTAAAGTGAAACTCATTCGCCGAGCTGAAAGATTCGATGATTACATTCGAACTCTAAGATTCGAGTCAGACGTATTCACCCCAGCAGATTAAGGAGGTGCCGACATGCCAGATTCTTGGCTTCCAAAAGGCGGAACGAACCTGTTTCAACAGATCAAAGCATGGTCCGCCGAAGCAGAAGCCGAAGGAGTCAAACTCCTAAAGCTCTCCATCGGACAGCCTACTGGCCCCGCGCTCCTCTCCGCAAGAAAAGGCGCGGCGGAGGCGGTGATGAGTGAAGTAGAATCTATGCACGAGTACCAGGACAACGGCAGTCCCGGCGTACCGGATTTCGCCCAGCGCTTTGTCCAGAGTTTGGCCCAGTGTGATCTCAACGGTGCAGACGTCGCTTACCTTCCTACCCCGGGCACCAAACCGATGCTGGGGCTAGTCCCACTAGCTTGCGGTAGCTACCTGGACAGTCGCCATTCGGATTTCAAGGTAGCGTTGATGACCAAGCCAGGCTATCCAACTCCACGCGACTGGTGCAACTACCTACGGCTGCAGTATTATGAGATACCGCTAAACCCGGTAAATTCCTTCCGCTTCTCACCGCATAGCTTAGACCATAGGCGTATCCGCTTGGTCATGATGAACTACCCCCACAACCCCTCGGGTCAAACAGCATCCCAATCATGGCTGGAGCAGGTGTGTGAGATCTGCGAAGCCTGCGACATCCGCCTCTTCAACGACGCTGCCTATGTTCCGCTGACCCACCGGCGGACCAGCTGCACGCTCGCCGAAGTGGCTATCAACTTCCCCAACCTTTCTTGGCTGGAGGCATACTCCGCCTCGAAGGTCATCAGCAACGGAACCGGCTGGCGAGTGGGGGCGCTAGTTGGGTCGCCGGACTTCGTCGGGGACTTCG
>CAZBFT010000068.1:0-4419 GCA_964491465.1 uncultured Pseudomonadales bacterium | reverse complement strand
ATTGTGATATAATTAGGCAACTAATTTTCACTAAAGGAACCTGGCATGCATAGTTTTAAGAGTATTCGAAACGTGGCAGTGATTGCCCACGTTGACCATGGCAAAACGACCCTGGTGGACGCCATGCTCAAACAGACCCACACTTTCCGGGATAACCAGGCGGAAATGTCCCAGACAACTATTTTGGATAGCAATACTTTGGAACGGGAACGAGGGATCACGATTTTGGCCAAGAACTGCGCAGTATTTTATGGGGAGACCAAAATTAATATTATCGATACGCCAGGCCATGCTGACTTTTCCGGAGAGGTAGAGCGGACGCTTTCGATGGCAGATGGCGCGTTGCTAATTGTCGACGCGCAAGAAGGTCCGATGCCACAAACGCGCTACGTGCTGAAAAAGGCGTTGAAGCAGAACCTCAAAATTATCGTGGTGATCAACAAAATAGACAAACAGTACGCCAGAGTCCCTTATGTGATTGGCAAAATCGAGTCGCTCTTCTTGGAGTTGGCACAAGACGAATCACACCTGGAGTTCCCCATTTTGTACGCGGTGGGGAGACACGGCAAGGTCTTTACCGAGTTACCGGGAAAATACGACGAGGCGATGCCTGGGGATGTGAGGCCTCTGATGGACAAGATTTTGGACTATATACCTGCACCCAAACCTGATACCGGACATACTTTTAAGATGTTGGTGTCCTCGCTAGACTACAACCCACACTTGGGGCGGATTGCCGTAGGTAAAATTGCCCAAGGAACTTTAAGAAAAGGCCAGAGCATTATTGAGACCAGCCGACCAGGGAAACCATTCTCGCCCCAGAGATTGCTTTTGTCCGAGGGCTTGGGGAGAGTGGAGGTAGAAGAAGTATCTACCGGCGACATCGTGGCAATACCAGGAATGACCGACGTGCCGATCGGCTCGACTTTGTCCGACCCGTCCGACACGACCCCCTACCCTAGTCAAGAGATCACCGAGCCTACTCTCCACATGACCATTGGAGCCAATACCAGCCCACTGGCCGGCAGAGAAGGCCAGTTTGTGACCAGCAGACAGTTGGAAGAGAGACTGGAGCGCGAACTTGAGTCTAATTTGTCCCTACGGCTAGAGAAATTGGATAGCGGGAAATTTAAGATTTCGGGACGGGGAGAACTACATTTGTCGGTACTGCTTGAGACTATGAGGCGTGAGGGTTATGAGATGGAAGTGGGCAAGCCCCAAGTGATCACCAAAAAAGACGAAAACGGCGTCAAAATTGAGCCTGTCGAAGAAGTGAGTATTATTGTGCCCAACACATTTCAAGGAGTAATCAATCAGGAGTTGGGCAAGCGGTATGGGGTCATGATTTCAATGGAGCCGTTGTCGGAGACGGAAGTAGAATTTGTGTACAGGATCCCGACCCGCTCGATTATCGGTCTGCGCACACTGCTTTTGACTTTGACCAAGGGAACAGTGTTATTTAGCAGTCAAATTGATGGCTATGAGCCGGTCGGGAAAGAGCTGCCCAAAATCCGCTCAGGCGTGATTATCGCCAGCCACGGTGGCGAGTCGCTGGCATACGGCCTGGCGGCGGCGGAGGAACGTGGAACTCTGTTTGTAGGCCCGGCCATAGCAGTATACGAAGGAATGATCGTAGGGCAGACACCCAAAGAGCAGGATGTGCGGATGAATGTGTGCAAAGGTAAACAGCTGACAAATATGCGCAGTAAAGCCAGCGACGGAGTGATCCAGCTGACTCCACCCACCCTACTGTCGCTAGAGCAGGCGATCGACTTTTTGGAAAATGATGAACTGCTAGAAATTACGCCACAGAGTTTGCGGCTGCGCAAAAAGAATTTGACGGGTATTGAGAATAGGCGGGGTAAGCAGGATTAACTCGGGTTAAGGTATAATATTTTTGGTTGCCGAGGTGGCGAAATGGTAGACGCGCACGTTTCAGGTACGTGTGGAGCAATCCATGGAGGTTCAAGTCCTCTCCTCGGCACAAACATCTAGAATCTTAGGTCAGTTTGTCCGCAAGTCGGCGACGAAGTTGGGGGAATTTGACGAGAAAAGCCTGGACAATGATATCGGTAGCCTGATCTAAACTCAAATGGTCGGTGGAGATGACCAGGTCATAGTGCCAAGGATTGTGGGGATTGACCCCAAAGTACTGGCGGATAAAACTATTACGTTGGGTCTGAACGTGGCGGACCCAAGTGGCAGCTTCTTCTTTGGTTTTTTTGTTTTCATACTTGAAGGTGTTGTCGGTACGGACGTCAAAAGAAGCAGTGATACGAACGCGGAGGCATTTGTCGTGTGGCAAAATGTGATTAGCCCCGCGACCTAGGATGACAAGGTCGCCCTGTTTGGCGGCGTGGTTGAGGATCTTTTTGAGGTGGTTGATATAGCGGATGTCGGAGACATATTCTTTGTTGAACAGGGCATGAAACGTATCGGCAAACCAGCTGCGGCTGTGCTCGTCGACATCTTTGATCTCGTTTGCAGGAATGCCCAACTCTTCGCTGAGTTCGAACATGAGAGTTTTGTCGAAAAGCCGCCAGCCAAGTTTTTTGGCAATCTTTTTGGCGATCAAATGTCCACCGCTGCCGGGATCACGGGAAATCACAATATCGGGATGCCACTCGGATTTGATTTGCATTTTGGAAACCCGGTTGAATTGAGTTTCTTGAAGGGCTTTGGCGACCATTTGGTCGATAAAGTTATGCATATTGCCGGTAGTATAACGTATTTGAAAATGGGTCGCCAGCGCCAACGGATATGTAGTGCGCCTGGAGGGAGTCGAACCCCCATTAACAGTTCCGAAGACTGTAGTCCTATCCGTTGAACGACAGGCGCGTGGGGTTATTATAGCTGAATCCGGCGGGATTCTAAGATCCGACGGTAACTATTGGCAAAACGATGAGCTTCGTCCCGGAGCTCCTGAAGGAGGTGAAGGCCTGGATCATCAGGGGGCAGACGGAGAGTGTGGTAATTGCCGTCGGGAATAGCTATAACAAGTCGATCGGGTCGTTTGGCTAGTCCAAGGTAAGGAATGGGGTACGGCAACTGGTCAAAGTATTGACGAAGCCTCCGTAACTGCGGCTCTCCGCCGTCGATCACGATGAGATCGGGCCGGGCCCACGAATCGGATGAGTTGAGCCGTTTGAGCCGGCGGAACAATGCCTCGCCCAGTCGGTCAAAGTCGGATCGGGCGCGCGGGTTTTTGATGCGAAAACGACGATACTCTCCCCTATCCAGCAGCCCATCGGTTGCGACCACCAAAGAAACAGTTGAGTCGTGCATAGCAGAGTTGCTGGCGTCATAGCACTCGATGCGGTGGAGGGGATTAAGGTCCAAAGTAAAAGGTGAAAGAGTAGATTGCAGGGATAGTAACTTTTCGGCCGAGTTGTTATACAAAATGTGGGATTCGCGGAAGACGTGGGTGCTGATAAAGCGGGTAAAGCGCTCAATTTTGACGCGTAGAGTGAGTGCAGTTTCGTAATCTTGAGCACGTGAAGCCGCGTCCATCTCACGAGTTAGGTCGCGGATAACGGGCTCGATTTGTCCATCCAGGATCCGAATGACATGACGGATGTGGCGGCGGTAAAGTTTTTTGGCGCCAGCTGATTCTGCAGGTGGGAGTTTGAGGATATTGGCGGGGCAAGGGTTGCACAGACCAATTTTACTGTAGAAGCAACTGTGCTTGCCAATGTTTTTGAGGGTGCAAAAAGGAACAAGGCGACGGATCACGCGTAAGACCTCCTCGGCGATTTGGCTGTTGGGGAAAGGACCAAAGAGTTTGAACCGAGAATCGGGAATCTTGGGTCGAGAATTTAGGTCGTGAGCGCGGGCAAAGCGGGGCCGGGGGAAGGGATCGTGGAGGTCGATTACGATGTAGAGGTAGGTTTTGTCGTCTTTCCAGGCTCGATTGTATGGCGGCATCCACTGACGTATCAATTGGGCTTCGAGTAAAAGCGCTTTGAACTCGGAGTCTACCTCGGTGTAGCGAATTTCAGTTGCTCCCCCGACGATCGCCCGCTCTTTCTCGTCCAATTTGGCGTTTTGCGCGTGGCTCCCGAGACGGGCGCGCAAGTTGATCGCTTTGCCGATGTAAAGGATTAAGTCATTTGCCCAGTATTGATACACCCCGCAGGTGCCAGGGGCGTCGTGAAAATCATGGATGGATTGCCAGACAAGGTTTTTGGACATAACAGCTGTATTTTACTCCATGCGGTTGACAAACTATGTTATTATTTATCTTTAGTTTGGATAAGCAGAAAGCTGAAAATGCCTCTAGTAGAATGGGAAGCTGAAGGTATCAAGAAGAGTGTGCGTCTAACAAGTTCCATAAAAATTCACCAACCAGTTTGGGGTGGCGATCTTGAAATGTATACATGGTATGGTCTGCCAGAAGAGTATTTATATGCAATGAAAACT
>CAZBFT010000067.1:0-4456 GCA_964491465.1 uncultured Pseudomonadales bacterium | reverse complement strand
TTTGTGTTTAACATTTTTACGTTTTTCTTCTTTTTTCATTTTGCGTGATCGCCAATTGTCTGCAAACTACAAAATCCAGGGATATTCAGCGCTCCCTGCCAGCCAGGGCGCCTGGCGCGCTGCCAACTTTGCCTGTGACATTCCAAATCTGTTGCGGGACAAGGTTTCGAACCTCGATTACAGCGTTCAGAGCGCCGCGTCCTACCATTAGACGATCCCGCATTATTTGAGACGACGCTTGAGATAAGCTCGCCCATATCCAGTTTTTAGTTGTTTTTCTCGAAGAATTGCTTTCTCGCGAGATAAACATGCTTCGTAGTATATCAGCTTGACCGGTCTGTTGGGCCTCGTGGCCTCTACCCCACCTTGCTGGTGGATGTCTAAACGATGTTTAAGATCAACTGTCCAACCTACATATAAATCTTGATTCTGGAGTTCGAGGACATATGTATAGAACATGGTGGCCTACCATTAAACCTGCCCGCAATGCTACGCATAGCGTTGCAGGTGGGCGATCCCGCAGCTGTGGGTTACGGAGTTATTCTATCACTGACTAGAGGTTTTTGAGGTGGGCGCGGGTATAGAGCCAGATCGCCCCGAGTCCCGTCCAGGTAAAGAGGATGGTAGCGAACCAGCCGATTACGGGGATGGCGCGGAGGAAAAAGAAGACAATGAGGCCGGTCGCAAATACGGCGTAAGTTCCCCACCCGCTCCAGTTAAACTGCTTGGTAATAAATTTGCCCAGGGCGTAGGCCGAGGCGAGTTTGGCTAAGTGGAGGGAAAGACAAAAGACCAATAACAGTAATCCCGCCAAGGGCAAGCCAATGATCGTGAGTATGAGGACTAAGAGGACAGGGATAAAAGCGACGACTAAGAGGAAGCCAATACCCAAGCTCGGGATCAGATGTGACTGGACCTGGGAAGAGAGACCAAGCGAGGTCTTGGGGAAAAGTTTGAGGAGCAGAAAGCCCAAAAGCAGCGAGCCGAGGAATGAAACCAAGAGCCAGCCGCGGTGAGCGACCACTCCTAGTTTGCCGGCTTCGGCACGGGCACGGCGCAAGTCCTCTTTGGCTTGTATGGGAGGGTTGTATTGGGTGACGGTGCCGGCCACTGTGGCCGCAGGGTCCTGTCTGTATATTCCATCGTCGTCGCCGATGGTATAGGTCACGTTGCCGAGCACAGCTACATGTGGACCCAGCTCGATTTGACCACCGGCTACGCGGATTTCTTTGCCAACTTGACTGTCTAGGAAAATATTGCCTCCGGCT
Source organism: uncultured Pseudomonadales bacterium (assembly GCA_964491465.1). Classification (GTDB taxonomy): domain Bacteria; phylum Patescibacteriota; class Microgenomatia; order UBA1400; family UBA12108; genus UBA12108. The sequence goes on along the minus strand of CAZBFT010000067.1, from coordinate 3,188 downwards.
ACCATCACATTGCGGCCGACGGGAGCGGAGTTCCTGAGGTTGCCTGAACCAGCGATCAGAGAGCCGGCGATTTGACTGTCTTCGTCGATCGTAATATTCCCTGCACCGGCGATGACGGAGCCGCCGACTTTGACTTTGGTCAAAGTCAAGTCTCCGGAACCCACATAGATATCTCCACCTACGGTTCCTGTCACGACGGCTTTGCCAGCGCCCAAGACTAGGTCGCCTTTAATATTGCCCCACACATCGACATTGCCGGCTCCCACATAGACACTCCCGTTCACGTTACCTTGGAGATTGAAATTTTCGGCGCCAATAAAAAGATCGTCGTCGATAGTGCTACCGGTGGGGATGTCGATTGTGCCCTTCTCCTCGATCATTACTCTGGCCTGTGCAGGAGTGGGAAAAAGGCAAAGAGCGAGTAAGGAAAAGAAAACAACTATTCGGCGCATAGTCCCTCCTTTATTCTTTGGGTTTGAGTTTGCGGGCTTCAATTTTCCGTAGCGAGCCAAGAATTTTTTCGTGGAGGTCGATGTCTTTGATGCGAGCAATTCTGAGGATGGTCACGACCAAGTCGCCCAGTTCTTGCTGGTAGGATTCGTCGCGTTGGGCCGCGAGATTGCGGGGTTTCCGGCCATGCTCGGCCAGGTAGGCGCGAGCGATCTCCCCCACTTCTTCCGTTAGCGAAAGCAGGAGGATGGAACCGTATTCTTTGGAGTACCTTTTCCCCCGGTCGATACGGCTGAGGTAGTTAAAATACTCGGCAAAGGGTGATTTGTAGTGTGTGCGTTTAATAGCCATAAATTCATTATATACTACAGATATGACGACCTGGGATTTATACAACAAATACCAAATTATGCCACAACTGGCTACCCATATGATGAGGGTGGCAGGAATTGGGAAAATTGTCGCGGAAAATTGGAAAAGTAAATGTGACATACAATTTACGACCCAGCTCTGCTTAGTCCATGATTTGGGCAACATCGTGAAGTTTGACTTGTCGGATGATGTAGACAGAAGCAAATTTGGTATCATAGAAAATTTGCCGTATTGGCAACAAGTGCAAAAGGAAATCTGGGAGAAGTATGGGAAAGAAGCACATGATGCGACAGTGGGACTGCTAAAAGAAGCTGGGTTGGAAAAGTTTGTCTCGCCTGTAGTAGAGGAGGAAAAGCTATACTTTGCCGAAGCGAAAGAGGAAGGACTCGCGCAGGCGACCGTGCCGACCATCATTCTCATGTATGCGGACTGCCGGGTGACACCCCAGGGCGTGACTAGTTATCGGGAGCGGGTAGACGACTTGCGCGACCGATATGGCGCCAGAACAAAAACATGGTACGACTGGACTTTTTGGTTTGACAACTGGATGCAGCAACAAGTGAACTATGATTTGCAGGCGATTAGCGAGGCAACGGTGGAACCGCTCTTTGACGAACTACTCTCATACCATCTATAGTGTTAGTAATGAGAATCGTTGCCATATTCATTGTTTTCGTAATCATAGGGTTTGTTGGTTTTTCAGTTTGGCAACAAAATTCGACTAAAGAGACAGCCAAGCAAGCGATTCCCAGCGAAACGAGTAGGATAAGTAATGCCTTTACCAAGCGGTACTCGGCAGGAAAATGCGAAGGTAAGGGTGTACGAGAGTTTAATCATCTTCCTATGCGAATCACTGACATTGGTAGTATTGAGCCATACGGCATCATGGTGGACGCCCATGTGATCCCCACCTCGCATGGCTATATCTCCCCAATTGTTTTTGATTCTCCTCGTGATGCCTATCCTGTCTACGCGATAGCGGATGGCACGATAGTGAGTGTGTCACACCGTGGCCAATTTATAGGTGACGGCACGAGCAATAAGCTCACGGATGAATATCAAATGTATTTTGAGCATTCTTGCAGTTTCTATAGTTACTATGACCTCCTAACTTCACTCTCTCCAGAAATCCAAAAAGTTGTGGGCAAGTTGAGTGGATTTGAGCAGAAACAAGTGAGAATCCCCGTTAAAGCCGGTCAAATGGTGGGGCGAGTTGGGGGTCAGACGGTTGACTTTGCAGTGTGGAATTTTGATAAAGAGCCACTGTATTTTGTAAACCCTGCGAGCTACGAAGAAGATAGGCCATATCTTGAGGATATGTTCAAGTATTTTCAAGAGCCTCTGCGGTCGCAACTGCTAGCCAAAGCCAAGAGAGAGGCTGAGCCCAGGAGTGGGAAGATCAATTACGATATTGCCGGCAAAGCGGTAGGGGGGTGGTTTCGCGAAGGAAGCGGCGGATTTGAGGGGCCAAAGAATGTACAGAACGAGAGCGGGGGGAGGTATTGGGATGGTCACTTGAGCATCGCTTACGACTATGTCGATCCTACAAAAATTGTTTTCTCAATTGGTAATTATCAGGGCAAGGCTGCACAATTTAGCATAGTGGGCAACTCCCCTGATCCTGCTGTGATAAGTGCAATTGATGGAGTGGTTAAGTACGAGTTGGAGCAGTACGGCGTATTTAAAGGCAGTGCAATTGTGCAAGTATTGCCTGGTAATAAACTCAGGGTAGAGACATTCCCGGGTTTGCATAAGGAGAGTGTGGGTGGGTTTACCAGCCAGGCAGTAATGTATACTCGATGAGCTTTACGAAGTGTTGGTGGGTGTTGTAGAATGATCTTAGTTGAAAAGCGATGATGGGGTTTCCCGCCCCGGAGCAGTCCGCGATGAGCGAGACCGTCACTGCACGAGACGCAGCAATGAAGCAATAAAGCAAGGTGGTACCGCGAGCACACTCGCCCTTGATTCTTAAATGTAAGAGTCGGTGGCGAGTTTTTTGTCGCCGAGAAAGGGAGTTATGATTACTTATGACGACTTTGCTAAGATTGATATCCGAGTGGGCAAAATTGTGGCGGTAGAAGAATTCCCAGAGGCGAGAAAGCCGGCGTACAAACTGACAATCGACTTTGGGCCGGAAATTGGGACCAAAAAATCCAGCGCGCAACTACCCAAGTACTATCCCGACAAAGATAAACTAGTAGGTAAATTGGTGCTAGGAGTAGTTAACTTCCCACCCCGGCAGATTGGACCATTTATTTCGGAGACTTTGACATTGGGAGTACCCGATCTCGAGCACAAATGTATTTTGATTGCACCTGATTACCCGGACGCGGTTGTCGGAGGTAAGTTATACTAAAGAAGCGAAG
>CAZBFT010000066.1:0-4598 GCA_964491465.1 uncultured Pseudomonadales bacterium | reverse complement strand
GCGAGCTAAAAAGGGGCTATACAGCGCTCCAGGCGGGGCGGGGCGCCTGGCGCGCTGACCTGCAAAATTGGCCGGTGTGCAAAATTGTGGCCGCTATAGGGATCGAACCTATGACCACTCGAATGCGGACGTGCGGTGGACTCGAGAGGACTTGAACCTCTGACCTGCCGGATGTAAACCGGACGCTCTACCAACTGAGCTACGAGTCCGCGAGTGCTACCAGCCAATGGCTGTCTACCAACTGAGCTAAGCGGCCGATTATGTGGGCCCAGTGGGATTCGGACCCACGACACCCTGCTTAAGAGGCAGGTGCTCTAACCAGCTGAGCTATAGGCCCGCAGGTACCATGTGCCGAGGAGAGGACTTGAACCTCCATCCCTTTTACGGGACACGCACCTCAAGCGTGCGCGTCTACCAATTTCGCCACCTCGGCTAATAGTGAGCAATTATACTAGATAACGTCGATATACTCTACGTGATCGCCGGGTTGGTTATCATTTATCTTCATCGAAACACTCATTCCAGTTTGGTCGACCAAGCCCACGCATACTGCCCCCAGCCACTCGTTTACATATTTGCTTCGCAGGTCAGTAAAAAGTATTTTGTGTATACCACGGTGGACTTCTTCAATCTTGGTCTGTTCCAAGGGAATTAGCAGCCACTTTTTATACATTTGTACATGCAACTTTATATCACTTAGCCTGTTGATAAATCCGCGGTAGTCCACGTACATTTTCCACGGCGAATGGCGCCACACCGCTACCGCCTTTTTCTGCCTCGCATACCTTGGCTCTATTATGTTTACTTGCCGCAAATGGTCTCCTGGCTGCTCCCACACGCGCTCAATTTCATAGTCATCACGTGCGAAGGTCAATTTATAGCCTTCGATTTTCGCGCCCGTCCTCCGTACCACATTGATCGCGTATCCGTCTATTACTGTACCCAATGCTTTCATCCCCTTGACGATTTGCTCAGCTGCTGCCTCCACTGGATCCATCTGCCACACCATCCACGCGACAATATTGGCTAGCAGAGGTCGCTCAATTTTTTCGATTCCATCCTCGCGGAGAAACAATGAGTCTACTGCCACTATCATGTCCTTTTGCCAGCCATAGACTCCAGCTCCAGGCATTAAGTTGTTGTAAACTAGGGCCTTAAGTAATCTTCCATCCTTACTAAAAACCATCGTTTTCTCACCCTTCATTCTCGCTACTGGATCTTCAAATTCTTCCTCTGTGTGGAGCAGGGCGATTCCACTTTTATATTTCACTATCAGTGTTTGGCAACCGCTCAAGTTATCCGCCATCAGCCACATCGCTTGTTCCACACTAATCCCTGCTCCATCTGCCCAACTTGTTAAACACGCAATAAATTCTTGAACGGATGGCTGTTCTCTTAATTGAGCCAATGCCCTCTCTGCGAGCATTCTCCGAATTTTTGTCATTTTCAAACGACTATGCTCAATCTTTTTCACTGCAACGCGGATACTTTTACTCATTAAAGCCCCAGCATCGTAATACTGTGCTGCAAATGTTTGTCCTTTAGTCTGGTAAATTTTCGACATATCTGTATTATATTGCAAATAACTTTAATTATGCTGTATAAACGTTATCTATGGTTACAAATATTGTCAATTCGCCTAGTACACGCGGACTAATTGCCAAGCAAAATCACAACGGTGGCAAACTTCCCAAAAAAGTTGCCGTACTCTACACCGACGCCAAAAGGGAATATTGCTCAACTGACGAAGAATTCCAAATTGATGGCTCCTACGAAGAAGCTCTCATGTTTGACCCATACCTCAAAAAACTTGGGGTTGAAACATGTTATATCCAAGCCGATGTCAACATGACCAAACATCTCCAAAAAGAAAAGCCCGATCTTGCCCTCAACTTAGTGACAACGGTGAAAGGTTACGACTATTTAGGAGCCACCGTTCCTGGCACTCTCGAACTACTGGAAATTCCCTACACTGGTACCAATATTCTTGGCTTTTCCCTCGGCTGCAATAAATACTTAATTCACGCTCTTTTAGCCCAGCATGGTATCCCCGTGCCTCGTTTCCAGCTCATGACCAGCATCAAAACTCCCCTTGATCCCTCACTCCGCTTTCCGCTTATACTCAAACTCAACGAAGAGCATAGCAATGTGGAAATTAAACAAGAGTCAGTGGTGGAAAATGAGGTTCAGCTTCGCCGCCGGCTTCGCTATCTACTCAAAACCTATGAGCAAGACGTCTTGGTTAGCGAATTTATCGACGGCCGGGAATTCGCCGGTTTTCTTTATCACTCCTATAATCGCAAAGTTTATAACATCGAGCGCGTGATCAATCTTCCCGGCCATCCCAAATATCAATTTATGGACTATCACCTTGTCTGGGACACCGAAGGGAAAGAGTACGAAGATCGGCTTCGGCGTCAAAAATATCATGATCCTCTCCTCGATGCCTACGTCAAAAAAGCTTTTCGCGTTATGCGCATGGATGACTACGGCAAATTTGATATCCGCATGGATCGCAAAGGAAACTATTATTTTATCGACGCCAACGCCAACTGTCATTTTGCTCCTCCCGAATCACCATGCGATTGCGAGATTAGCAACGTCATGTTGATGTACGGAATCCCTTTCAAAATTTTACTCAAACGCTTGCTACAAAATACCATGCGCGAATGGGGCTATTGATAAATTTTCAACTATCTGTAACATATACCTGTTATGAATACTGACGAGCCTGGCGGTCAAACTAACAACTCTCTAGTTCTCCCGGAAAAAGTAGCAATCCTCTACACCGATGTAAAGCGGGAATACTTTGCTAGCGAAGAAATTTACCTTAGTGAAGAAGGCGCCGATAAATATGCGGCCGAGGTAGCGAAATATGTTGCACGTCTAGGTATCGATGTCACCTGCATCCCCGGCGACGATCACATGACCGAAGCCCTGCAAAAATACAATCCTGACATGGTTATCAATTTAGTTGACTCTGTTCGAGGCCAAATCACGCTCGGTTCCTCAGTCCCCGGAGTCCTCGAAGTTTTGCATATTCCCTACACCGGAGCCGGTACTCTCGGCTGGTCTCTGGGATGTAACAAATTCCTTATGTATCAGCTGCTCCAAAGCGCTGGTGTCCCCGTACCCACCCACCAACTGGTCAGTAGCAGCAGCGACATGATCGATCCCGAGTTGCGCTACCCGCTCTTTCCCAAATTAAACAACGAGCATAGTAGCATCGGTGTCGACCAAAATAGTATTTGCACCAACGAACGCGAGCTTCGTGCCAAGCTCAAAGATTTAATTACCACTTTTAAACAACCAGTTTTAATCGACGAATTTATCGCCGGAATCGAAGTTACCGCTTCTGTACTCGACGGATTAAACACCAAAGTGTACGCCGTGCAACGCAAAGTAGGCGAAGGCGGCAACGACGTAGTTACTTTCGACAAAAAGTGGCGCGACTGGCTGGACATGACCTACAGCAAATACGAGGATGCCAAACTCAAAGTTTACGTCAAGCAAGCCTTTGATTTACTCAAAATGTCCGACTATGCGCGTATCGATATTCGTATCGATGCCGCCGGCCGCTACTACTTTATCGACCCCAATGCCAATCCTTTCTTTGGCCCTCCGCAGGAGACCCACGCCACCTACAGCATGATTCTCGACCTTTATGGCGTCGACTTCGAAGAAACTCTGCGTCGCATGTTCAACAATACGCTAGTAGATGCCCGTATCACGAGTAATGGATGGCATTAGCTAATTCTGCAAATCCTTGTCAAAAGAAATATAGTCGGGATCAACCGGATCAGTACTATCGTCGTTATAGTTAATTAGTAGCTCTTCTCCCACGTCGATATCGCGCAGAGCTGTAAAGACAATTTCTTTTTTAGGCAAGTCAAAGTCCACTTCCACATTACGTTTTTCGCTGTGGTTATACAACGACCCATATCCAAGAGCCAGAGCCTCGTGAGTTTCATCCCAATCAAAAACGTACTTGGCAAAAATCGTTTTGTCAGCTTCCGCATTTTTCTTATATGCAATCGCCGGGCACCTCTCGATCAGCGTGCCCTTATCAATTCTTTGCGTCGCGATTAGTCCCCGGATATGCAGGGTAGGGGAGACACCTACGCGGAATGGTAGTTTTATTCCATTTCTCATGTACATATTCTACCTGCATTTCTGTAGTAAAATACATCCTGTCAGCCACTGCCGGGTGGCCCGCCTGCAACGCTGTGCCTGCCCGTATCACTACGTGAAACGTTGTAGGCGGGCGTAAACACTGCGGGCAGGTGAAATGGCATATATGTTCTATACCTATGTTTTAATAAGCAACAAGGATCATCAGTTTTACATCGGTTGGTCTGACAATCTCGCCAACACAATAAAACAACATCAAATGGGTAATGTCGAGTCAACCAAAGCAAGACTACCAATGGAACTGGTGTATTACGAAGCCTGTCTAACCAAAGAAAAGGCTATAATACGCGAGAAGCAATTAAAAAGTGGATACGGTAGGATCTATTTAAAGCATCGGATATAACGATGCCGAGTGGTGAAATGGTATCACAGCGGCCTTTGAAGCCGTATTTCTAGGTTCGAATCCT
>CAZBFT010000065.1:3736-4647 GCA_964491465.1 uncultured Pseudomonadales bacterium | reverse complement strand
CCGCGCTCACTGCCGCGCTGGTTTACGCTACCTTGCCATACAATCTTTTTTACGGCCGCGTCATCTTACCCGAACCTCACCTGGTCATGTTCTCTCTCCTTGCGCTCTATGCCTTTCTCCGTTACTGGACCACAGCACAACTGCGATACTGGGTTACTTGTCTCGTTGCGCTCGCCCTCGCCATCCTCCTCAAACCCACCGCCCTCATCATTTTGGTTCCCATGGCATTTTATGCGCTCGTCGAGCGTACCCACTGGTCAGAGCGTCTTTTGCCATCTCTTTTGCTCCCCATGCTTGCGCTGATCCCTTATTATTTTTGGCGCCGCTACGTGACACAATTCCCCATGGGTATCCCCGCCAACTCCTGGCTTTTTAACGGCAATGGCATTCGTTTTAAGGGTGCTTGGTTCCATTGGCTATTTGGTGACCGGATGGGCAGACTAATTTTGGGATACTGGGGTCTTATCCCTTTGGGTTTTGGTCTGATTGGTCTCGGTCGCAAAGCCAAAGAGGCCGCTGTGGTCGGGGGCATGTTGCTCGGATCAATCGTCTATTTGGTCATTATCGCAACAGGCAACGTCCAAATCCAGATCATCCCCGCGCTAGCCACGACCATTGGGGTAGGGGTAGATTACCTGCTCTCACTGAAGAGGGGTTTCCCCAAAATCGTCGTTGCCATACTGGTATCTGGCATCTATCTCCTCTCATCTGGACTTGCTTGGTACGAAGTCCGCGGTTACTTTAATATCAACAACCCCGCCATCGTGGCGGCTGGAGAAAAGATTGATCAGATAACTCCTGATAATGCTTTGGTGATTGCCCCTTATATGGGCGATACCGCTTTCCTTTTCCAAACCAATCGCCGTGGTTGGCCTATCGGCGGGGACATCGACCTCAAAATCAAACAAGGG
>CAZBFT010000065.1:0-3726 GCA_964491465.1 uncultured Pseudomonadales bacterium | reverse complement strand
TATCAAGAGCTCAAAGCTCAATACACTCTGGTTTCCGAAACCGACCAATACTCAATAATCAAGTTATCCAAATAGCCTATGAAAGTGTTGATGTTGACCCCGTACCTTCCCTATCCGCTGGTTAGTGGTGGACAGATCCGTACCTACAACCTTCTCAAAGCTCTAAGTAAGACTCACGACATCACCTTGTTCGCGCTGATCAAAGACGAAGCCGAACGGGAGCATTTGCGCGAGCTTCAAAAATACTGCAAAAAAATTCAACTATTTAAACGCACCAAAAACCCATTCGTCCCCCGCAACATCCTTTTGGCCGGATTTTCCCCATATCCCTTTGTCGTCACCCGCAACTTGCCCCTTGGCATGAAGTCGGCCGTCAGACGTGAATTGGCCGAAAGCCAATACGATCTGATTCACGCCGAAACTTTTTACATGATGCCCAACATTCCGCCTACTCGTATCCCCATTATCTTGGCAGAGCAAACCATCGAATACCTCGGTTATCAAGATTATATGAAGAAAGCTAATCCGCTGCTCAAACCCATACTCGCGGTTGATGTCATGAAAATTAAGTATTGGGAACGTCATTACTGGCGCAAAGCCGACAAGCTTATTACCATGAGCGCTGAAGATAAACATTTCATCGAGCGGGTGCTGGGCAAAGTTACCAGTACCAGTGTTGTCGCCAATGGAGTCGATCTAGATTTTTTCTCGGCAGTGCAGAAAAAACTCCCCCAAAATCCGACCGTGCTTTTTGTTGGTACCTTTAAATGGCTACCCAACATCGAGGCTGTCGACGAAATCGTGACCAAAATTTGGCCACTGGTTTTGGCTAAGCTCCCCAAAGCCAAATTGAAGGTTGTTGGTTTTTCTCCCACCACCAAAATCCAGAGTTATGCTAAAGACCCGAGCATCAGTGTCCTAGGTGGGATAGACGATATTCGTGATGCCTTTGCCACCAGTCACATGCTCTTGGCTCCGATCCGGAGTGGCAAAGGTACTCGCTACAAAGCCCTCGAAGCCATGATTACCGGTACACCAGTGGTCGCGACCACCCTGGCCGCTGAAGGTTTAGATCTGCACCACGGCCAAGATGTGTTGATTGCCGATACGGCGACTGGTCTCGCCCAAGCCACCATTCGCTTACTCAAAGATCCCAAGCTGCAATCAAAACTTGGAAGTGCCGGCCAAAAAATTGTCCGCGAAGGCTATAGTTGGGATACAATAGCCAAAGAATTAGACGCTGTTTATAAGGAATTTAAATCATGAAGAAGCCTGACGTATCAATCATTATTCTCAACTACAACGCCGAGAAGTTCATGCGCGAAACCTTAAAATCTGTCGCAACCCAAAAAGGCTTATCCGTCGAGACTATCGTGGTCGACAACAATAGTTCCGATAACTCGCGGGGTATGGTCAAGAAAGAATTCCCCCAAGTTCGCTGGGTTCAGCGCGATACTTCGGTCGGTTTCTCCGCCGGCAATAACGCCGGTCTTCCTTTTGCTCACGCCGATACCATCCTTTTTCTCAACCCAGATGCCTCCTTTACCAAACCTACAGATCTAAAAATCTGTTACGACAAGCTGTGGAGTGATGACACCATCGGCACCTTGACCGGCCGGGTCAACTTGGTGCTAACCGGAGGTATCGATGAGACTTGCCACCGTGGTTTCCCCACCCCCTGGGCCAGCTTTACTCATTTTTTTGGTTTATCCAAACTCTTCCCCAATTTAGCGCTTTTTAACCATTACACCAAACGCTACTTGGGGTATACCCAAGAACACGAGATCGATGCCGTCGGCGGCATGTTTATGCTCATGCGGCGCACAGTAGGGGAAAAGGTGGGCTGGTGGGATGAGGACTATCCGCTCTACGGAGAAGACATCGACTTTTGTTACCGCATCCACGAGGCCGGTTATCGTAACTTATATTTTCCCCAAGTGACTATATTGCACTACAAAGGCGTGACTACCGGCATGAGCAAACAAAGCCAAGCCGTCAGTACCGCCAAAAAGGATGCCACTCGCCGCGTCAAAGGCTGGTCTATCCAGGCGATGGAGATTTTCTACCGCAAACACTATGCCCAGAAATATCCCTTTTTCATCAACTGGCTGGTTTATCTGGGCATCCGCTATATGCACTTCCGCCGCGTCACCCTTGCCTGATTACTTGCTTTGCCCAATCTCTTCTGCTAGAACCAAACTAGACACCACACATGCAGACCAATAGTTCTTATATACATAGCAGGTATGTATAGTATTTTTGTTCACAATGCTATAGGATTGACATTGTTACATACTTGGTCTATATTAATGCCAGATCACCAGTTATTTAATGGGCAATAGGAGAAAATATGCCTACCGCAGAAAAGATAAGTAGGCGCGAATTCTTGAGAGTGTCTGAAGAAATAGCTGTTGGGCTTCTTGTAGGGTTATTATTCGGAGACCTATCAAGAGACCTTACTCGGGCAGAAGCTAGCGAAACTAACCCCGGGGTAAAATTGATTGGACAAATGGACAAGGAGGGTAATCTCTGGGTTACCCAAGAAGGTTTGCCATTTTCGTTTAAACTTGGAAAAGGTCACCTATTTCGTGAGGCTGCTCTCTTAGATGATGAGACAGACCCACAGCTCTACGGAGCTACGACTTGTAGAGGAATACTTGGTTACGCTCATGGTAAAAATGACGGATCTGAAGTTGATGGATTCTTAGTCTCGCCAGATCCAGCACATCCTGAATCAAACCTATACTACGTCATGACACCTCAGGAAATTAGACCAGGCACAATACAATTAGAGGGTTAATCTCGGATCAAGTGGTAATCCGCTTGCTATTGCTATCAGCCTTGTGATTAAATGTCAGGAATGGGTAGGCTTGGGTGGGTCAGTATAATTGCCTGGATACTCGCTTTTGGGGTTTTAATTTTGATGCATATAATAGGTGTTGGGACTTATGGATTGGCCAACTTATATATTAACCGTCTGCCGCAGAGTCAACGCTCTGTAGCAAGCTCCTCATTCTACGGACTTAACAAAAATTATCATGGCGGTATTTTGTCCTACAGTTTATCAACTCGTTCGACAGGAATAAATTACTGGGGCATCAACGGATTTGAGTCTATTGATTTAAGTAATGATATCCGATATTTTCATTCCAATGGATGTGCAAATTCTACGGAAATCATAAACGGTCGTGAATCTGTTGTGCGGGCCGTGGACAAAAAAGAGTTAGCAAGTCTAACAGATTGGCAAAAGGAAGTAAGAGCCGGGGATTATATAACAGTGTTTTTTGATTCTAACGGTCGCGCAAATACGATCTGGAGCTTAAAAACAAGCAGTACAAAAGTCATAAATCCACACTTCTGGCTTATAATAACAGATGGGAAATGTCGTTATGAGGAATAAATTGCGAAGCGTCTTTTTGTTTCCGCTACTCATTTTTTCGAGCGTTATTTTTAACCTGCATGTCCCTATGGTTAGAGCAGAGTGGTGTAGGGTCAATTTGGATTGTCCAAACAGTCAGTCTTGTGTTTGTCAACCAATTGGCCCATTTGAGGATGGATCCTACGAGCAAGAATGTACATGTCAAAGGAATGTTACTCAAGGCACATACACTGCCTGTCCTGCTGGTACCGTCGCCGACTTTACCAATGCCACCACGACATGTGGGTACAGATACGGAGCCGGTGCAACTACCTACGAGTGGATTAGGCCCACCAGCGGCTGCTGCG
>CAZBFT010000064.1:0-4802 GCA_964491465.1 uncultured Pseudomonadales bacterium | reverse complement strand
TGGGGGCGGCCGGGTGGGAAATGGAAGAGCGCAAGTGGGTAACATACGAAGAGGGTATGAAGTTGCTGGCGTTTGAAACGGAGGGAGAAGTGTGGGAGGCGGCGGGAAAGGTGTTGCATGACTAACTACCATTTCACCAAAAGAGTCCAAGACATTCCGGATGCAGGGATTGGGTCAATTATGAGCTTTGCTGCCCAGTTTGAGAACACCGTTTCGCTTGGGCAAGGAGCGCCACAATTTTCTACACCTGCATTCATTTATGAAGAATTGGCCAAGCGGGCGAAAGAGGATCCAAGTCTGGGGATGTATAACTCGGTCAATGACCGCGTACAAATGCCGCTTAAACAGTTAATCGCAGCCGAAATGGAGGTAAAATACGGGTTTTTGCCCAAAATGCAGGAAATCTACCTGACGGTGGGAGGGTTGGGAGGACTATTTGCGGTACTCATGAGTATTTTGGAAAAGGGGGATGAAATTATCTATTTAGACCCGAGCTATCCACTACACTTGTCTCAACTTGCCATTACTGAGGCTAAGCCGGTGTTTGTACCTCTCGCGGAAGAACCGGGTTGGAAAATTGATTTGGAGGGGATAGAGGGTGCGATCACGCCGAAAACGAGGGCGATAATACTCACCAATCCCAACAACCCAACGGGAACGGTTTTGACAAAAAAAGAAGTGGAGAGTTTGGCAAAAATTATCGAAAAGCATCAACTTTACCTGATTTTGGATGAGGCATACGAATATTTAACTTATGAACAACCCATATATAGTCCGTTGAAAGTCGAGTCAATTCGAGACAGGATTGTACTTAGTAAAAGCTTTTCCAAAGAATACGCCATGACTGGCTGGAGGATAGGGTATTTGTGGGCGAGTCAAGAAATAATTCAAAAAATACACGGGGTACACTTACATTTTTCGCTGAATCCGGCCACAATTGCAATCGCGGCAGCCACGATCGCGCTGAGAGACCCGCGGGGGAAGAAGGCGATGGAAGAATTTAAGAAGGCCATAAGTGAGAGTAGAGAAGTGATTTGCCGAAGGATGGAGGGAGTGGCGCAGTTGTTTGGCTACGTAAAGCCAATGGGAGCTTTCTATTTATTTCCCAAAATTCTGATACCCAACTTGAGCGCAAAGGATTTGGCAATAGATCTGATAAAAGAAGTGGGAGTGATTACGATCCCTGGCGATACCATGGGGCCAACTGGGGCAGGGCATTTGCGGATGGCGTTTGCAGCGCCGCCAGCGAGAATTAATGAAGCTTTTGACCGAGTGGAGCAATTTATCCAGAAAAAAGGTTGGAATTAATTGGACGAGGTGCCTCTGATCAGAACCTGCCTGCGCTGGCAGGTTGAACTGTGCTCCCGCTGAGACTTGAACTCAGATTACAGCCTTCGGAGGGCCGCGTCCTATCCATTAGACTACGAGAGCATTAGGGGTATTATAGATGTCCCCCGCCTGCAGCGCTATGCGCAGCATTGCGGGCAGGTATCCGTTGAACGACAGAGGCCGAAACGCGAACGAGTCAAGGATTGTGCGCCCGATTGGACTTGAACCAATAACCTATTGCTCCGCAAGCAATTGCACTATCCAGTTATGCTACGGGCGCACTAGTCGTTATTATACCTCAAGATGGAGTTTTAGGAGCTTTCGAGGGGGATTTTGTTGCCGAGCCAGCGGCTAGCTTTGTCGACGAAAGAGTCGGTGGGAGTTTCCTCGGTTAATTTGCTGGCAATGGCCTTGGAAATAAGATCTTTTTTGGCGGAGTCGATGACCATAATGACGGCGCCGGGGAGAGGTTTGACCGTTTTGACAATTACCACTTCCTGATCGAACTGTTTCTTGAACCAGAAATGAGTCAACTCTTCCCATTTATAAGTATTGCCGTCGGTCAGAATCCCGGTATCGGTCAGTTGGTGTTTTACGTCGTCGGGTTTGTGAGTGGAAAGGACGTAGGAGAGGAAAGCAAAAGCGATAATGACGCCGATCAAGAGGAATTCTTTGAGGAGAAGGAGAATGACGCCGAGGAGAAAAGCAATCGAGAGGATGGTGGTGTAAAACTCGCGGGTGCGGACTTTGTAGGGGCGGGCAGGGGCTCTCCATTCGACGTTAATGGTTTCTGTTGGCATGAGATTAGTATAGCAAATATTGCTTGTGAGAACTCGCTAATCGCTCTGGCTACACTGCGCAAAAAGAATATACGCCTGCACCTAGTCGCTCGTCAGCATCACTAAGAAAGTAGGGTATCGCCGACCTGGATGCCAAACTGGTGGGCGGCACTGGTGCCTTGCACCACGATTTCGAGGAAACGGCGGTCGCGGTAGCCGCTGCTGCCGATGATCAGTCCAGGCTCGCCATCGGGGACGTCTTTGAGCCGGTCGTAGCACATGATCTCTCCCCAGCGGGTGGACAAGGCCTTACCGGCGACGTGCCCGACATCAGAGGCCCAAGCTGTGGTCTTGCAGTTACCAAAGTTGTCAATGTACCAGACGGCGAGAGGGGCGGGGAGGAAATCGGAGAGGGCGTGCACATCGAATGGGAGCTCAACTCCGTGCATGACCCAGTTGGCCACGCGGGGGAGGAATTCGTAGCTACGGAACTGGGTATTGGTAATGGGGTCGCGTAAGTGTGGGGCCAATTTACCCTTGGCGATCATGGCGTCGAGGACGATGGGGATGTCATAAACTTCGATGGAGTCGGCGAGACCGTATTTATGGATGAGCGAGAGAGTGGCGCCGTCGACGGTCGCAAAAATGTCGGTATTTTGATATTTAATATGACCAAACGGAGTGCCATTTGGCCATTTTTTGGCCTTACCATGGCGGGGAGCGACGTTCGCGAGGATAATGCCTGGCTCATCCAGGGCAGCGTCAAGAGTGTCGATGATGACGCCACTGGCTTCAAGATCGGCATAGTTGCCGACGGCAACAGGGGAGATGTGGGTCGAGGGGAAAAAGGTGGCGGCCCGCACAACCTGGCGATTCATCGTCAGAGGATCGTGACAGTCATTGATGATGGTGACGTACATAGTAACTTAAAACTCAAAACTCAAAAGTCAAAACGACTAATGAGAACCAATACTGTTTTGGGAACAAGTTATTTTAGCATGAAGAGTCTTATGTGCGGTATCCCAGACTACTTCGTGTCTGGATGCACTTCTCGGGTCACTTCGTGACTCGAAGTGCGGAGAGTACAGGGGTCGAACCTGTTAGGGATTGCTCCCACGAGTTTTCGAAACTCGCGCATTACCGTCCTGCCCACTCTCCTACGCTTAAGCTACGGAGAGCAGGCTCTCCTTAGGATGGCGTAGCAGGGATATTTTAGCATGTGCTATATCTGGGTAGCATGGAAGCGGAGGAGGTCGGTAAAGTAGCCGACTATGCCACGATAGCGAATAAGTTCGAGTGCCATCTTAATATCTTGGAGTATTCCGGCATAACCGAATTTATGTAACTTGTTTGGGCCAAGACCGGAGAATGGTACCCAGACAATATTTTTCCGACGTAATAAAAAGTAATGATTTATGGCCACCTCTAACTGATATCCAGAGATGTTCTCAGTTAATATCTGAGTTAGATTGTTTTTTCGCAAGATTCGCTCGCCGCAAAGTGCTATATCGGCACGGACAAGTTTTTGCGGCCAGCGATCATTCATTGTGCGGTAGACCAGCATGTCAACGAGAGGGCTAAGGCTAAATACGTCAATGGAACGCTTAACTTCCCGTGCTTGGAAATGATCGATATCGGCGTCGAAAAGCAGAATATTGTCGTGCTCGGCAAGGGCGAGGCCAGTTTTAATGGCTTCTGTTTTGCCACGATTACACTCGTGATTGGCCAGGATCACTTTTGGAAAATGTCGAACTATTGCGGCAGTATCATCAGTGGAGCCGTCGTTGACTACAATGATTTGGTCAAGGTTGTGGACGTGAGACAGCTGGGTTAGGACATATGGGAGGCGGGGGGCTTCGTTGTGGGCGGGGATGATGCAAGTGGTGGGCATGGTTAGTATCCGGAGGGTGGCTTGGTTTTGGGGCCGAGGAGGTTAAAGGGGTGGGAGGAAAAACTTGCCTCGGCTAGAGGAATAGACTCGGGTGCTATTGCCATCCTACTGTCGGCTATGCTTCCTAGGGCTTCGTAAATTTTGATTTGGGGTGGTTGTTTCCAGACTGACATATCCCAAGTATAATGCAACTGACTGGAGGAGTGACCCAGCGGCCACGGTACATCATTGGAAATGATGCGAGCGCAAGCTCTCGCGGGTTCGAGTCCCGCCTCCTCCGCACAAGAAAGGTACAATAGCTATATGATGCAAAACATTTTGGAAACAGATGAGTGGGGGAAGAATTACGAAAATGTGGTGTTCCCGGGCAAGGCAGAGGACGAGAAAATCCTCTATGCGACCCGTGAGGCGCCAATGATGTTGCTGGCAAGAGTAGTGGGAATGAGCGTGGTGGTGGTTTTGACCGTGCTGGTTGGCTCTTTCATGGTAGCTAACGCCGGCAAAATGCTGGGGTTCCCATACGCAGGGATGGTGATGATGATCCTCCTGATTGGTGGCATCGTGATGGCGGGGGGACTGTGGTGGATTTACAAGGTGTATTACAAGACGGTATTTATTATCACCACCCGTCGGCTGACCAAGTTTATCCATACGACCCCGTGGACCAGATACCAGATGTCTTTGGGACTAGACAAAGTTGTGGACTCGGGTGCATATAGTAAAGGCTATATTCAAGCTATGTTTCGGTTGGGGACGTTTGTAGCCAGAAGAAGCGCGGGCAATATCAAAAACTTTAAGATCGA
>CAZBFT010000063.1:2242-4815 GCA_964491465.1 uncultured Pseudomonadales bacterium | reverse complement strand
GGTAAGTTCATTGCTGCAGAGCCCGGTCGCGGACTAAAGACTCTAATTTGCGGCGAAGATTATTGATTTGAATGCGGTTTTCGACGAGCAAAACAAACACACCCATTAGGGCAAAAATTACGACCACGTCGGTGAGGCGGGTGACCGAAAAGAGGGAACGGATCATGTTGGCGGTTTGCTTTACGATGACCAAAATCCCAACCAGCAGCAGAACAGAGCCCCAAAAATAAGCTTCTATTTTGGGTAGGTCGCCTTTTTTGTAATGAATGCGGACGACGTAGAGCATGGTAAAGATAAAGGCAATGACAAGTATTTGAATCCCTAGCATAGTTAGCTCCAAATCCAGAAAGGTATTTTGATTAGTATACGCCCGGCGTCGAGGAGATTAAAGCCATACTCCTTATCGTGATAGACGGTTGAGATGGGGACTTCGACGTACGGCAACTTACTTTTGGCAATTCTCACGGCAATTTCGGTTTCCACTTCGTAGCCGCTGCTGTACCAACGCAATTGTTGGTAAGCTTTTTTCGTCATGGCTTTGAAGCCGCTCGGGATATCCGCAATATAGTGACCAAATAAAAGGTTCACGATGATGGACATGGCTTTGTTGCCGAGCACTCTCCCCAAGGGCATTTTGGCGTCCATGGTCCTAACTCCGAGTACGATATCGGTGCCGCGTTTGAGTTCACGTACAAAAAGCGGGAGGTCGCCAACTGCGTGCTGATCGTCACCGTCCATGATAATGACGGCGTCGGCATGGAGCTTGCCAAAGGCATATTCGCAGCCGGTTTTGAGGGCAGCACCTTTGCCCAAGTTGGTGGCATGGGAGAGGCAAGTCAGACTGTGCTCGCGGACTAGCTGACAAGTGCGGTCGGAGCTGCCATCGTCGACCACGAGAATATTTTTCTCTAGAGGTGTGAGCTTGTCGAGGAATCTACCCAAGTATTTGGCTTCGTTGTAGGCGGGAATGACAATAAATATTTTCATGGGTTTTTGGCTTTCATTAAAACGGTGGGGAAACCGAAAACTTGGAAAAGAGGATGACCGTCATCAACCGCGCGGATAGTCCCCTCACTGTATTCAAATAGAGGCTGAACGATCAGGAGAGTATTGGGGGGGAGATCCATTTGCTCGATAGGACCGCGGGGACGAATGTCACCAAAGTAGTACTTGCCAAGTTTGATCATAGGTACCCCGTCAACCATTAGCTTATGATCTTTGGCTTGGCGATAAACTCGAGGATCGAGTTGATTGTAGAACGCATAGTACATCGAAGTTTCGCCATAGGATTGAGTGATAATAATTTGGTCGTAACTACTCTCGCGCTCTTTGGCATACTGAATGGCCTCAAACATCGCCCCGTCGTACCAGTAGCGGCCATAGCTCGGGTATTCGAAATAATATCGCATGAGCCAGTTGGCGGCGGCCGTAGCATAAAGCAAACAGCCTACGGCTAGAAGGGAAAGACGAATCCGAGATGATTTGGACCAAAGAAAAAAGCGATAGAGGGCGTAAGCAGCAAAAATTTGCGGGATGGGGAGCATGGCCAGGCTGCGGAGTCCATAGGCCCGACCGACGAGACTGGTGGGGATCGGGGCCAACAGCAGCCAGCCGACCAAAAAGAGCCAGACTTTGCGATTTTTGCTGTACAACAAAATAAGGCCGAGTAGTATAAGTGGAGCATCGAGAGCATACAACATCCCGTGGTTGCTCATCCCATAACGAAGATTACTGTCGCCACCCACAAAGAGGAATTGGCCAGAGAAGTTGTCAAAATAGTAGGTAGCAAAATCGGCCAGGTGATAAGTGAAGCGATTTTCTGTTACTTTGGCTAGTAGACTCTGTGGGTTGGCAAAAAAATTGCGTCCCCGCTCAACTCTAGGGGTAACGGTTTGGTCGACAAAAATATTGATGTTCTGGAAGCGGACTTGCCCGCCGGCGAAGAAGGCTAGGTATAGGGCAGGAACGGCCAAGACTAAAACCATGAGCCAGTAGAGTAAGAGTGGCCTGGCTAGCTTGCGCCAGGGAGTACCCCAGCTCTGCCACACCCAGGTGAGCATAAGGAGGGCGGGAGCGAACAATTTGGTGGTGTAGTAAGTATAGGCAGAAAGCGCTAAAAATAGCGCAGAGGTAAGATGTTTGGCCCGGAGCAAATAGTAAACACTCGCAAGACCCAAGGTGAGGGCAAGGTTGGCTTCGTAGCCGCCACGACTGATGTGGATGTGCCAGGGAGTGACCGCGAGGAGTAAGGCTGAAAACAACGCCGTCCCCTCCCCCAGTTTGAGTAACAGTACGAGACGATAGACTAAGTAGACGGCGGCAATACCCGCCAAAGCTGAAGGAAGGCGGACCGAGGCGGGAGTAGGACCAATAATCAACTGAGCCAACGCCACGGCATAAATATAGATGGGATTTTTTTGGTCACCCCAGGACTCAAATTGAAGTGGGAACCATTTGCCAAATTCGTCCCTCCCGGTTTTAACAATAGAGAGCGCGTTGTAGCCGATCGCGATCTCGTCACCATAAAGGCTTGGCATGTGGGTGTTGAGGTACGGCAGCCGCAACAAGGTGGC
>CAZBFT010000063.1:0-2232 GCA_964491465.1 uncultured Pseudomonadales bacterium | reverse complement strand
TGATGATCGAAAGGAAAAAGGTAGGTTTTGTCATAGATTATTTGGGCTACTTGGGATTACATTTATCTTTGAAACTGGAATTGCCACTTATTTCGTGCCGGATAACATCATCTAAATCATACACTTCATGTAATAGAAGTGCCCCATTCCAGGAGAAAGAGGCAAATTTGCGGCTACTTGTTAGGTCATGAACCGGATTGGTAATAACCAAGGTACGGCGATTGTCACGAGCGCTTAGTTTCTCGCAAGCCAAGTCTTTGATGTTGACGTGGCGCAGCTCGTATTTGCCGGCAGTGGTTATGTAGGTAAAGCCAAAGTCGTCCGGAGGACTGTGTTGCCCTTCTTGCATCTGCTTGGTGGTGATGTCGCCATAAAAGTATGGCGCCAAGGGACCGTGAAGCTCGGTATCTACTATGTGCTCGTAGTTGGCAGAGACACTTTTGACATAACCAAAAATTGCGCTAGAGTCGCTAGTCCAGAGTAGATCGTTGCTATGAGTAAAGACAAGGAAGTAGTGGATTTGGGACTGGACGATATAAAACGAAAGTAGACCGAGATAGCCTAATCCTAGTATCAGCCCTAATTTGGGCAAATTGGTGCGGAGATAACGGTAAATCGAGATTATCCCCAAGCCAATAATTAAACTAATTAAATAGAGCGAGATTAATCCCATCCGCATATTCACGTTGTTGGCCGCGGCGGCGGGGAGAACGGAGATTAGAGCGACTCCAAGGTAGAGTGTGTATAGCCGATCTAGGGCAGTAGGTTGGGAATGGCGAATCCAGGCGGTCAAAAAACACACCACGCCGGAGAGGAACTGGTAAAGGCCGACCAGATAAAGAGGGAGCAAGGGGAGCAAGTAAGCTCCATATTCCGCGTCAAAACCAAATTCGCTCACCCCGTGGAGAAAAAGAAAATTGGTGCCTAAATAAGTGGTGTAAGTTTGTAGTGCGCCTGTCATTTTGGCTACGGGTTTGTTCCAGAGTGCGTAGCAGACCTTGGTTTTGGCTGCATCCCGGCGGAAAGAGAGGTAGCAGTATTCGCGTTTTTCGTTGATTTCGAGGGTTGCTCCCTCGTTGGTTTTGTTTTGGTAATAGTAGAGCCGGTTGAGACCTCGTTCAGAAGTGAGATCGCCGATCCAACCGACACCAAGGACTGCGCCAATTAGCATAATAAGGAAGCCAGTTTTGAGTTTGGTGCGGAGGTTCCAGGTTTGCACGAGGATGGCTAGGATTAAACTAAGAATGACAGCATAGCGAATGGAGGCATACCAATACCCGGCGAGGCTGGCGAAGATTGCAGCCCAGATCCAGAGGTGCAAGTTCGGGCGAGACTGTAGCGTGGCGCGAGTCATAAAGTATAGACTGATGGTAAAAATGGCCAGAGCACTGAAGGCTTCGTAAAAAATCCGAGACATGGCAAAATGCCAAGGACTAAAGGCCAAAACTAGAACAGCTAAGAGAAAGGGTAAGGCTGACTTGGGTTTGGGACTTGCAATGAGGGCGAGAGTTAACCCAAACAAAAGCAGGGTCACTAACCCGGCGACGGCCGAAGGCAAACGGGTGATGACATTATCCATCCGCCCCAGTATTTTGCTCCAAGCGGCCATGCTATAGACTAGTCCGGGGGCTTTCCACTCCCCAAAAGCTCTAAAGATGGTGGGGAATTTGACCCCCCAGGTGTCGCGGCCGGTTTCGGCTATTGACTTGGCGTCAGCTGCAAAACTAACCTCATCGATATGTAGGCCCGGAGGCTGAGAGCCCAAATGGTAAAACCGAGGGAAGAGGATGACGGCGCCAAGGATGAGTGCGAGAAGAATTAACCAAATTTTACGCATATTATTGTTCCACCACCCACTTAGTGCAGAATTGTACCGTATCCTGTGACTCAAGCAAAAAATCGTCGAGGCTGGTCGGGTGGACATACTTCTCCAAAGCCGGTCCACAAATTTGATCGCCAAAGAGATATTTTTCGACACCGCTGTCGAGCGGATTGACAATGGCGCGCGGCCGCACTCGGGAAAGTGATTGGACACGAAGGAGGGCTGGGCAGTCGGTGAGACCGGCGAGGAGTAGTCGGGAAACGATGACGGTGTCGTAGATGGTGTTACCCGTGGGGCAGGAGCGCATGATGTCAAAGGAGTCCGTTCGATAGATGTCTAGGTCAGAGGGGCTGTAGCTTTTGTCAAAAAGGGCGAGCTCAGCGCTACCAAGGCGGGAGCGGGAGAGCGCG
>CAZBFT010000062.1:3735-4819 GCA_964491465.1 uncultured Pseudomonadales bacterium | reverse complement strand
GGAGTCTTAGGGACTATACTCAAAGGCAAACATGCCCAAACAATCTAGCCTAGCCAAACTTCTCACTACCCTCAATCTGTCCGTCACCAACGAGCATCTGGTCCGTAATGCTTTCGTCCACCGCAGCTACCTCAACGAAAGTGCTGACTTCACCGAAAGCAATGAGCGGCTTGAGTACTTGGGCGACGCCGTCCTCGAGCTGGTCACCTCTGCCTACCTTTACGATAAATATCCCGATTTTCAAGAAGGGATGCTTACCAACGTGCGGGCTGCTTTAGTTCGCACCGAATCCCTTGCCGATGTAGCCAAGAGCCTCGGCTTTGCCACTCTTCTCCTTATGAGTAAGGGCGAAGAATCCACTGGCGGCCGCCTCAATCCTTCCATTCTGGCCGACACATTCGAAGCTTTCCTCGGCGCTCTCTATCTGGACCAAGGCTATGAGGTGTGCAAAAATCTCCTCCTTACTCATCTGCTCTCGCACACCGACACAGTCCTTTCATCCCAAACCTACAAAGACAACAAATCACTCTTGCAGGAAATCGCCCAATCACGTTACAAAGCCACCCCCAATTACAACTTGGTCAGTGAAACCGGGCCTGACCATGACAAACAATTCATCATGCAGGTGATGATTGGCGATACTGCCTATTCCCAAGGATCCGGCAAAAGCAAGCAGGCTGCCCAGGAAGATGCCGCCAAGCATACGCTTGAGCTCCTCACCCATACCTGATAGAATAACCGCTATGCTAAAAATCAAACTAACTCGCATCGGGAAAAAAGGCCAACCCCAATACCGCGTGGTTGTCCAAGAAGCCAAAAGCAAAATTTCCGGAACTGCCAAGGCACAGTTAGGCTACTACAATCCCCTAAGCACTCCTGCAGAGTTTCGTCTTGACCGAACCGCCTACAATGCCTGGGTTGCACGTGGTGCTCAGCCGACACCTACGATCCGTCAACTAGTCAAAAAGATGGTAATTCCCGCCGATTCTACCCCCGCCAAACCTGTCAAACCAATCAAATCTACAAAAGCTTCTGCCAAAAAATAATATGTTTCCCATTAAGAGATTACCCCATTACTCAATTA
>CAZBFT010000062.1:0-3725 GCA_964491465.1 uncultured Pseudomonadales bacterium | reverse complement strand
CCCAAGGAGTCCCATGCAAGACGTACTTATTTTTGTCCTAAAAAACATTGTTACCCATCCCGATGACGTGAAGATTAAAGAGACCGACGAGCAGGGCACTACCAACTACATCGTTTCCGTCCATCCAGACGACGTTGGGCGCATTATCGGCAAAGAAGGGAAAGTGATCAAAGCCATCCGCACCATCATGCGTGTGATTGCTATCCAAAAAGGTATTCACGTCCGCGTCTCGGTCGTTTCCGAGGCCGACGGATCAGTGACCGGTACTGGCGAGGTGGTCAGCTCAGATCAATCTGAGTCCGCTCAAGCCGAGCTCGGGGCAGCCACCCCCATTGAACCTGCCAATCCCGATTCCCTAAACGTCGAAGTTTAATGCGCGAATAAATCCGCTTTAGTCTCACCCGTCGCACCGGTGTCTATCCCGACCACACGATCATACCGGCGATAAGACGCCAAGGTTTGGAAATACTTCTCTTCTTTTTCACTAAAAAGTGTCACGGCCCCCTTGATATCACCGGCGGTCGGAGGCGCCCACAGCATCCCCAAACTAAGCGATAGACTGTATTGCCCATCCGCAACTTTGGTCACTTTTACGTCCTTGACATGCATGAGTGGCAGCATCTGTTCCACACTGCGCAGAAACGAGTAAATCGCATCCTCGTTGCCTTGTATTTTTAGAGTTGTATCCAGGCTCTGTAAGCCTGCTTCCGACTTAGTGGTTACTGCCTTGGCACTTCCACTGGCTTCATCAATCGAACCCGGTGACAAAGAAAGCCCGCCAAAGGACAGTCCCAGCTCCCTGGATAATCCGTCCACGGCCGACAGGTAAGCCACCACATCTTTACGCGGCAACAATGCCGTATCAATTACTGTCAACCTATCTTTGAGCACGTTTTGATCAAGCTGGGAAAGCACGGCCACTTTCTTGGTCAATTCTTGTTCTTCCTTGCGCCTTATTTCAATCTTCGCAATTTTCTCTCGGATGCTGCTCCACAAAGGCAAAATTCCCCACAACACACACACTGCCACCAACACCCCCATTCCCGCTGCCCGCACCCCAGTCTGATGCCGCACCCACAAACTATTTATTGATACTTGCTCAGACATAATTTATGAATTCCCCGTCGGTAGCGTAAATTGTAGCCCTAGCTCATAACTACCGTCTTGCAAACGCAAAACTCCGTTCGAAACGACCTGTGGAAAAAATTGCCCATCTGTTTGATAGTATTTAAGCGCTTCGTTGAGGACCTTATTATCCTTAGCCGTCACCTTAGCCTCGATGACGTTATCTGCTACATACGACAAGCTCGTTACCACCGTCCCGGGGATACTAAGCGAAAAAATTCTTTGAGTTGCCTCCCGTGAAACCCCGCGCTCATCCAAGAATTTACTGATCATCGTCAAGCGATTCTTGAGGTAAACTTGTTGGGCGTTGGCTTCGGCCAACCCTTGTAGCCTGGTCGAAGCCGTTGAGATCGCCTGCTCAGTTTTGCGCAAACTACTCGCCAACAAATAATTCCAAATTGATAGCGCAATCGTCAACCCTAAGACCACAATAAATCCTACTACGGACCAATGTAAGTACTGCCTCTCTTTCTGGAAATCCTTCTCCGACAAAACCCGGCGGTTCTTGAGTAGGTTGATTTTGATATTCGTCATTATATTATCCTCAAAAAACTCTCATTGCCAAACCAACGGCCGCCGTATATGTAGCTTTGTCTTTGGGCA
Organism: uncultured Pseudomonadales bacterium; assembly: GCA_964491465.1. Classification (GTDB taxonomy): domain Bacteria; phylum Patescibacteriota; class Microgenomatia; order UBA1400; family UBA12108; genus UBA12108. The sequence goes on along the minus strand of CAZBFT010000062.1, from coordinate 1,997 downwards.
AAATCACACCTTGGGCCGGACGAGCATTGCGGAAAACGTCGGCGAGTACGACCTCCACTCCGGTAAATTCATTAGTCAAAAAGCCGGTCAATTCCGGCAAATATGCCCCTCCACCCGATACATAAATGCGCGCAATCGCTGCCTTTTGTTCATTGGCATAATACTCCATCGCTTTGCGCAGTTCTGACACTACTTGGTTCATCGGTATCAACAGTGCCGCCCTTACTTTACCCTCGAGTTGGTTGGGATCCAATCCATAGGTCCGCTTATACTCCTCGGCTTGGGGTAAGGGAAGGGACAATCCTTGCGACAAAGCCCTCGTCATCGCCACCCCACCAATGTTCATTACATATGAGAATACCAGGGATGAATTCTCCACTATCCCGATAATCGTCGAAAGGGCTCCTACATTAACGACCATGCTCGGCACCACATTTTCGCCAAAAGTTATCGCTCGCGACACCGCCACCATCTCACTCTCAACCGCAATTGGGTCCAGCCCACACGACAAGAGAAAGTCTACCAAAGCTTGTAACTGCTTCTTGGGAGCCGCCACCAGATAAACCAACATCTTGGCATTGCTGCCTTTGGGACTTTGTTTCACCACTGAGTAATCGATCTCGACATCTGCAATCGGTATTGGTACAAACTGCTCGGCTTCCCACATAATGGCACTCGACAACTCGGCATCGCTCATCGACGGCATCGCAACAATACGGCTAAATACTTGTGACTCTGGGACCGTGACTACTACCCGCTTCTCTTTAACTTTGGCATCCGTCATCAACTGTTTGACTGCCGCACGCAGTTTTTGTGCTACTTGCGGGTCCGCAAAATCCAAAGACCCGGCGACATTCGGAGCCCACCCGATAGCCCTGACCGTAAAACTCTTAGCTCCGGCCAAATCCACCTGCACTAACTTCAAACTCGATGATCCAAAATCCAAACCAAAATATGCACTCATGCGGCTGTTTCCTTCCTATTTAACAATTGTACTCCCCGAAAATAAAGCAAAGTCAAAAATTGAGGGGGGAGCATCCAAGCCACGCTTAACCTCAATTTCTTTTTTGGCATCACCACCCTCAGCTTGCGCCTGGATCAAGTAAAGTTGGGTGGTGAGCCCGCTTCCCGTCACCGTAATTGTAGCCGGGGCATAAAGCGGCCTAATCCTTAGAGACGTCGTCCCGTTGGGCACATCGTAACTCACAGTGCTTACATAATCACTGCCACCACCACTGCTGCCAGCAAATCCATTGGCCGTAATGTCACAGCCAAAGGCATTGTGATAACTAAACTTCACCGTGTCGCTCCCGGCTTGGTGCGACATAACTTCGACTGCCGCCGGCGCATTGCCGCTTCCTTCTCCCTGGCAAGTCAAGTTCTCACTATTATCGTTCTTTTTGCTCCACGTAATCGACAAGTTATTGTTGGCGTTAAACCCCGTCAAATCCAAGTAAGCATTCTCACCTTCCTTCACATACAAACCATACGAATTTAACTTTTGAACCGCATAGTCAGATGTATATATCCCCGCACTACCATTGCCGGCCACCGTTTGGCTCGGATCCTGCCTCAGCTGATTCATGGCCGCTTCCACCCCACTTTCGGCTAACCGAAATGCCGTCGAACTCTCTAACTCTTGCCTTGACAACACAGTATCCGACAAACTACGCGAAGCCAGTGATAGGGCTACAGCGATCACCACTCCCATAACCAAAAGTAAAATCAACCCAATTTGCCCTTGGTGGTTTTTCTGCATACACTCATCATTACAAACTTGACCTCACTAGTCAAATTCGTCATACTCAGCTCATGATCAAAATGTCTCGGCGCGGATTCACTCTCATCGAACTCCTCATTGCCATGGCCATCCTGGCCGTTCTTTCCGCTCTCGGGTTTGCCAATTTCCAAAGTACTCGGATCAAAGCCCAAGATGCTAAACGCAAATCAGATCTTTCTACCATCGCCAAAAGTCTCGAAGCCTACGTCAACGACCA
>CAZBFT010000061.1:1304-5019 GCA_964491465.1 uncultured Pseudomonadales bacterium | reverse complement strand
GACATGGTCCGCTCGCCCAGCCAGTACAGCAGTCCACCGACGGAATGTCCGAGCCAAACTTGGGTCGCGGCGAGAGCGAGCTGGAAGAGGATGACAGCGGGGAGTAACTTGTAGAGAGTATCGCGTATCATGTGTGGGGAAAGAGAGAAGAGAAAAACAACATATAATACGAAATGGAGAGACCAGGAGAGGGTGGCGAGGGGGTTGGTGGAATATAGAAGATTGGCGAGGAGGATAAGGAATAAAATTCTCAAATCGTAAATTCCCTGCCCGAAATGCTTCGCATAACGATGCCGGAGGGTGGGGGCGAGATAGTCGATGCGGACACCGTAGACCAAAGCAGAATTAGGCCAAAAGTGAAGCCCAAGCTGAGTAGGAGCTAAAAAAACGATGAGATAAAAAAGCCAATTACTGACTCTTGGGAGCCAGGATGAGGCGGCGGGATTGGCCTTCTCCTTCTGAGTACGTGGTGAGCGATTCATGGTCCTGGAAAAGCAGGTGGATTTCGCGGCGATCAGTGGCAGAAAGCGGCGGGAAAGCTCGGGGAGCCCCTGTCTCGGCGACTTCTTGCGCGATACGGTCGGCCATGCTTTGAAGAGTCTCTAGGCGTTCGGCGCGGTAGCCACCCACATCAAGTTTGATGTGCTGGTGCTCAACTGCCCTATTGTTGATCATCATAGAGAGGAGGAGTTGGAGTGAGTCGAGGGTGGTGGCGAAACGACCAATATAGCGACCCGAATCGGTAGGATCAACAACGAGAACAACGTTAATGGTCTCCCCAGAGTCGTCGATTTGAACTTGGTCTGAGGTGAGGCCAAAGTAAGAAAAGAATTGGATAATGAGATCTTGATGGTTCATAAATCACCCTACCTTATTTTTTAATAAATTTTCGTACTTTTTTGGCGTAAACCAGAAGGCCGCCGGGGCCGGAAACGATTAGTTGTTGAACTAGAGAGAAAGCGGTGGTAATGACCCAGTAAAGGGCAAGGCCGGAGGGGAACTGGAGCGAAAAAATGACAGTCATGATGGGCATCATAAAGACCATCTGCTGCTGCATGCCAACGGCCATTTCGGCGACATCTTGTTTCTCTTCTTTGTTGCCGGGACGCTTCTCGGGCTCATTTTCGATAGCGGGTAGGAGCGCCATGGAGGTAACAAGCTGGAGAATACCGGCCAGAATGGGGAGAATGTAGGTGTGGTCTTTGGATTTGAGATCCCAAAGGAAGAAAGAAGTGTTGATTTCGCCCATGCCGTTGCCGCCGAGAGTATGCATAAAAACTTGGTACAACGCGATCAAGACAATAAATTGAGCAATAAAGGGCAAGCAACCGGCAGCGGGGTTCACACCGTGGGTTTTGTAAAACTCGAGTTGTTTTTGTTGAAAGACTTTGGGGTCGGCGCCGTGTTTCTTTTTGAGGGCGTCGAGCTCTGGTTTGAGAAGGGCCATTTTTTTGGCTGATTTGAGTTGGGGGAGGGTGAAGGGAATAAGAATGCCGCGGACGACGAGAGTGAGGAGAATAATGGCAAAACCAAGGTTGCCTGTTACGCTGTGTAGCCACAACAAACTCTGAAGAATGGGTTGGTAGATGAATTGGTTGTACATGGTTTAATTCTCAAATCACAAATTCTCAAATTCTCCAATTCGGGGAATTAGGGCACGGGGTCGTAGCCGCCGCGACTCCATGGGTGACATTTTAGCAGTCTTTGACCAGATAACCAAGCGCCCTTGAGCAGACCGTGTTTGGAAAAAGCTTGACGAGCATAGAGAGAACAGGTGGGAGAATAGCGACATTTACCCGCAGAGAGGCCAAGATTGGAGGCAATGATTTTGAGGTAAGGCGAAAAGCGATGGTAGAAGCGGTTCATAAGTTTTAAATACAAAATCCAAAATTACAAATAGAATTTGTTTGTTATTTGGCGCTTTATATTTTGGATTTCTTGGGTAATCAAGTCTTGAGTGGTGACAGATTTGGTGAGGGGAAGGGGCTTGTAGACAACGACCACATCGAGCGGGCGATCCTGGATGGCTGGCCAGAGAGTGTCGTAGGTCAGGCGCTTGAGCCAGTTGCGGGTGGTGGCAAGTTTACTGAGTTTTTTAGGTACAACTACAGCTAACCTGGTTGCTGAGGTGCGAGGTGCAAGGTACAAGGTGAAAAGCGGAGTTACAATTCTCTGCGCGCGGCGGCGGAAAGTGAGGAACTCGGTACGAAGGGGAAATTTGCGGGAGCGAGGGATCATATATCCAGTTTATAGGTAATGGGTGAAAGGTTAAAGCGAAACACGTTAAACCGTGAGCTTGGCGCGGCCGGTGGCGCGGCGGCGAGACAAAACCAAGCGACCCTTATGGGTGCTCATGCGGGCACGAAAACCATGAACGCGGGCACGTTTGTTTTTTTTGGGTTGGAAAGTTCTCTTTGGCATGGGGGGATTATAACAATGGAGAGGGCATTTGTCACGGAGGGATACATTTCCGCTATATTGGCAGTTGTGGATAAAATGGGGATAATAAAGTAATCCAAATCTTAAATCTCAAAAATCAAAACCAGAATGCGGAGAGTGTACTATGGATGTGAATGGTGTGTGGAGGGCGGTAATCGCAGAACTGCAACTCTCCTTGTCTGGTACATATTTTTCCACTTACATCAAACCGCTAACCCTGCTCTCGCTAGAGAAAGCGGGGGAGAACCAACAAACAGCCAGCCTTATGTGCCCCACCAAGTACCATGAACAGATATTACAGCAACGATTTGGTGGGCAAGTGGGGAGGGCGATTGAAAAAGTAACCGGGATCCCCACAGAATTGACTTACGTCATAGGAAGAGACAGCGCGGGAAGTGAAGAGGCTGCTCTGCCACTTTTCCAACCACAGATCTCTAAGGCCACGACGCAAGGAACGGGCACACACAACTTGAACCCAAGATTAACTTTTGAGACATATGTGGTGGGGACGTCCAACAATTTTGCCTACGCAGCGGCACAGGGGGTGGCCAAAAGCCCAGGCACGCGCTACAACCCTCTGTTTATTTACGGCGGGGTAGGACTAGGGAAAACTCACTTAATGCATGCGGTAGGACACGCGGTTTATGCCGAGCACCCCAATTGGGACATTATGTACATTTCGGCGGAAACATTTGGGAGCGATTTGATTGCCAGCTTGCAAAATAAAAAGACCGCGGCTTTTAAAAAGAAATACAGGGCACCCAACGTACTGCTAATTGACGACGTCCAGTTTATTGCCGGCAAAGAGTATATCCAGGAGGAGTTTTTCCACACGTTTAATGAACTGTATATGTCCCAGCGGCAAATTATCCTCACGTCTGACCGGCCGCCACAGGAAATAGCCAGATTAGAGGAGAGGCTTTCATCCCGATTTATGGGAGGGCTAATGGTGGACGTACAGGCTCCCGACTTTGAAACCAGAATGGCAATTCTGACCCAAAAGTGTGTCTCACTGGGTGTGGAGATGCCGACGGAAACGATTGCGCTGATTGCAGAAAAAGCAGTGGGGAATATCCGGGAACTTGAAGGAGCGCTACAGGCAATATTAACCAAAGCCCTAACCCACGGCGGAGAAGTGACGGGGGATTTGGTGAGAGAACACTTTGGGGCGGAATCCGAGCGGAGAAGCCAGCGAGTCAAACCAAGTACCGTGATCGGAAAAACATCAATATATTTTACATTTAAGGCGGCAGAACTAACTGGCAGCAGCCGCAAG
>CAZBFT010000061.1:0-1294 GCA_964491465.1 uncultured Pseudomonadales bacterium | reverse complement strand
AGCAACGGCCCGCCATACGGCAATGTATTTGCTATATAAAGAGCTGGGACTGCCATACGAACAGATCGGTCGTTTATTTGGTGGAAGGGATCATACAACCGTAATGCACGCGGTAGAGAAAATTTCGACCCAACTTAAGACTGATCCGGCGACAGCCAAGATTATCGCCGACATTAAACATGGAATCTGACTTTTCCACAGTCGTTGTGGATAACTTAGTGCAAAAGGGAGGGAAAACAATGAAACAACTTGGGGAAAAGGGGATAACAAATAGTTTTCCACTGAAAAGTAAAGTTGTCCCCAAAGTTCTCCACCGTGTTTTCCACGACAGCGGCCAGAGAGTACTACGGAAATCCACCGACACTACTAACACTACTAACTTAATTAATATATGGTGTTATTGATGGTACACTAGGAGGATCTATGAAGTTGGAGATTTTGCAAGAAGAGTTGTTGGCGGGATTAACGACAGTGCTCAGAGCGGTGTCGCCCAGGGTACAGTTGCCGGTTTTATCCCACATTTTAATGGAGGCGACTTCAAGCGGGGTGTTGCTATCGGCTACAGACCTGGAGATTGGAATCAAGGTAAAGGTGATGGGAAAAATAGAAGAGACGGGAGTGGTGGCGGTGCCAGCCAAAATGCTCGCGGAGTTTTTGGGGACTTTGGCGCCAGGGAAAGTGGTCCTTGAGCTAGCGGGGCAGACTTTGAAAGTTAAATCAGGAGGATATGCGGCAAGTATTCAAACAATGGATGAGGCAGAGTTCCCCAAGTTAGCTGAGTTCGGCGGGATGGTGGGGAAAGTAAAGGGGAAGGAGATAGAGAACGCGGTGGGGAAAGCCGTGTTTGCCAGCGCCAAGGATTCGCTCCGGCCTGTCTTGACAGGAGTTTTGATAGAGGTGGGAAAGAAGCTAAAACTGGTGGCGACGGACGGGTTCCGGCTGGCCGTTCAGAAGGTTGCGGTGGTTGGAGGAGTGGGGGAGGGGGAGGGGAAAACAATGTTGGTGCCGGCTAGGGTGATGGCGGAGCTACCGCGAATGATGAAGGAAGAGGAAATTGAGGTGGGGCATTCTCCAGAGTCACATCAAATAATGTTCCGGAGTGGGGAAACGTTACTGATCTCGCAGCTTTTAGAGGGGAACTTCCCTGACTATCAAAAGATTTTACCCAAAGAGTTTGAGACTGAAGTGATTGCTGGGAGAGAAGAGCTTTTGGCAGCCGTGCGGACGGCACATGTATTTGCCCGTGAGAATTCAAATATGATGAAGTGGGAGGTAGGAGGGGGCAAAATTAAAA
>CAZBFT010000060.1:3328-5034 GCA_964491465.1 uncultured Pseudomonadales bacterium | reverse complement strand
CCCCTCTACACTGAGCTAAAATTGAAGGAAAGGGAACAGCACATATCTAGTTCGGTGGTTTACTTTATCTCAAATAATAGGCTCATTCATGCTAAAATTTGCCCATGCTCCAATCTGCTTGGGACGAAATCGAAAAACTATACAACCTACCCCAAGTGTCTCCCGCTACCATTGCCAAATTTAAAGAACTAAAAACTTCGCAACCTACCCACACCAAAAAAGAAGGCAACCCACTCCATTACTGCTCGTTCTTTTTACCATATGACCAAGCCGCTAAGAAAATTTATCTAGGCTACCACAAAAAAGCCGACGACTGGATCCCGCCTGGTGGTCACATCGAACCAGGTGAAACTCCGAGCATGGCCGCGATTCGAGAAATGAAAGAAGAATTGGGGGTAGATATCACCCGAGATATGCTTGAACCATTTAACCTCTCGGTGAAACCTATCAATCGTCCCGAGGTTGGTTGCATGGCACATTACGACGTTTGGCACCTAGTCCACATCCCGCAGCAGCCTTTCGACTATCTCAAATCCGAGTACCACGATGCCGGCTGGTTTTCGATCGTCGAGGGAGTCTCTCGCATCACCAAGAACCCAGATTTTGCGCAAATTATCCGGAAACTATCACAAGCTGTACGCCGCTAGTCGTATGCGCTAGAATTAACCAATGAAAATTGCCTGTATAGGGACCGGCTTTGTTGGCGTAGTCACTGCCGCCGTCCTGGCCAAACTAGGGAACGACGTCATAGGCTTGGACATCGACGAGCATAAAATTGCCAAACTCAAAGAGGGGATAGTACCCTTTTATGAGCCCGGCCTCCCCGAGCTGTTACTCGACACTCAAAAACAAGGACGCCTCACTTTTACCTCTGATTACTCAGTTGCCATCCCCTCCGCCGAGATTGTGATGATCATGGTCGGTACTCCGAGCCAGCCTGACGGCTCAGCCAACCTCGAATATATCAATGCTGTCGCCGAGTCCATCGCACCTCACCTCAAAGATGACACCGTGGTTGTGATCAAAAGCACCGTTCCCCCTGGCACCAACACCAAAATCCGTAAGCTGATCGCTGCCAAAACTCAAGTTAAATTCCACTTAGCCTCCGTCCCCGAATTTCTCAAAGAAGGCACCGCGGTCGAAGACACGCTGCACCCCGACCGTGTAGTCCTGGGTGTTGAAGATGAATTTTCCCACTCTCTACTCTCCACTCTCCACACTCCTCTAACGGACAATATCATTGTGATGAAACCAGAGAGCGCACAAATGACCAAGTACGCGGCCAACAACTATTTGGCCACTCGCATCACCTTTATCAACCAAATTGCCGATCTCTGTGAGCACAACGGAGCGGATGTGGAAGAAGTGATCAAGGGTATTGGTGCCGACCGCCGGATCGGGCCCCACTATTGGTACCCCGGTTTGGGGTATGGTGGCTCCTGTTTCCCCAAAGACGTGGCCGAAATTGCGGCCTACGCCAAAGTAGTAGGGGAATCTGAAAGTCTTTTTATCCATATTGACGATCTCAACAGCGCGCGCATCCCCCAAATCATGGCTAAATATGACGACATGGTCGGAGGTTTCTCCGGCAAAACCGTGGCTGTCCTCGGCCTATCATTCAAACCCAACACCAATGATCTGCGAGTCGCACCCAGCTTGGCTGTCATCCCCTGGCTCATAAAACATGGAGTAGTTGTGCACGCGAC
>CAZBFT010000060.1:0-3318 GCA_964491465.1 uncultured Pseudomonadales bacterium | reverse complement strand
AAGAAGCCAAGCCGTTACTAGATCCGCAGGTGCAATACTTTCCAGACCCATATACAGCCATCAAAGGCGCCCAAGTAGTGATGCTGCTCACCGAATGGGACGAATATTTGAGTTTAGATCTAGACAAATTGGCCGCTTTGATGTCATCTCCCAAGTTCTTCTTTGATACACGCAACCGTTATCGGCCCGGGACAGTGATTGCCGCCGGTCTACAGTATAAAGGTGTAGGCAGATGAACAAAATTCTCATCACCGGGGCAGGCGGCTTTGTCGGCTCCCATTTAATCAAGGCGTTGCACAACAAGGGAAATGCCGAAATTTTCGCGGCCGTCTACCAATCCACCAGTGATGTCGCCGCTCTCGTCCCAGCCGACCATATCATCGAGGGTGACTTGACCAACACTGATTTTGCCGCCACTTTAGTCCAGCAAACAAAACCAGATGTGATATATCATCTCGCCGCCCTTTCGGTAGTTGGCAATAGCGTTATTCACGCTGTCCGGGTAATGAATGGGAATACCTCTCTTTCCTATAATCTGCTAGAAGCCATAAAGAATCATGCGCCCCACGCCCGTTTTATCGCCATTTGTTCCGCCAACGAGTACGGGGCTGTCCAAGATCCCAGCCTTCCCATCACCGAATCCACGCCACTTAGGCCTCTCAACCCCTATGCCATCAGCAAGGTGACTCAAGAAATGCTGGCACTGCAATATCACTTAGCTTACGGCTTGGATATCGTTATTTTGCGTCCGTTCAACCATACCGGAGTCGGCCAAACCACCGAGTTTGTCATCCCCAAACTTGCTTCCCAGGTAGCTCAAATTGAACAAAACGGAACTCCGGCAGTCATCGAGGTTGGGAACCTTGGCACAGTCCGCGATTTTACCGACGTGCGCGACATGGTCCAGGCATACTCTTTGGCGGCGCAAAGTTGCCTCGCCGGAGAAATTTACAATATTGGTAGCGGGAGAGGCCACTCGATTCAAGAAATTTTTGACATTTTTCAATCTCTGACCAAAGTAAAGCTGACTGCCAAGGTAAACCCAGATCTTGTTCGCCCCGCCGACGTCCCGACCCTTGTGGCCGACGCTACCAAATTCCGCGAAACCACCGGATGGAGTCCCGAGATCTCCCTCAAAACCACTATTTCCGATATACTTGAGTCATATCGTAAGCAGAAAGGTTGACATGAAAAAAGCGCTTATCACCGGCATCACCGGTCAAGATGGAAGTTACTTGGCCGAATTTCTCTTGGAAAAGGGATATGAAGTTTATGGCCTTTACCGCCGTACCTCTACCACCAACTATGCCCGCCTCGGCAATATTGTCGACCAAATTCACCTCGTGTCCGGCGACTTGATTGATCAATACTCACTCTTCCAGGCCATCCAAGAATCCCAACCTGACGAAATTTATAATCTTGCTGCGCAAAGCTTTGTGAAAGCCAGTTGGGATCAGCCCGGTTATACCGGTGAATCTACCGCCCTCGGTGTCACGCGGATGCTCGATGCGATGCGGATGGCCAAACCTGATACCAAATTTTATCAAGCTAGTAGCAGCGAGATGTTTGGCAAAGTCCAGGAAGTGCCCCAAACCGAAACCACCCCCTTTTACCCACGCAGCCCTTATGGTGTGGCCAAAGTCTATGGTCACTGGATCACGGTGAACTATCGTGAAAGTTATAATCTCTTTGCTGTGTCCGGCATTCTTTTCAACCACGAGTCACCGCGCCGAGGGCTCGAATTTGTCACCCGCAAAATCACCAACACCGTCGCCAAAATCAAAGCCGGAAAAACCGATAAGTTATACCTTGGTAACCCTGACGCCAAACGGGACTGGGGTTACGCCAAAGACTACGTCGAGATGATGTGGCTCATGCTGCAACAGCCCACCCCCGAAGACTATGTGATCAGTAGCGGCGAAACGCACTCTGTCCGCGAATTTACCGAAAAAGCCTTTGCCATCGCTGGGATCCCCCACTGGGAAGATAAAGTAATCTGGAACGACCCTCGTTACGTCCGGCCAGCCGAAGTGGAACACTTGATCGGCAATCCAGCCAAAGCCAAAGCTCAATTGGGTTGGAAACCCAAGACCAGCTTCGACGAACTAGTACGCATTATGGTCGAAGCTGACCTTGCGCTCGAAATGGCTTAATTATGTCAACCATCCTTATCACTGGCGGTGCGGGCTTTATCGGTAGCCATCTGTGTGACCGTTTCCTCGCCGATGAGCACGATGTGATCTGTGTAGACAACCTCGCTTCCGGTACACGCGACAACCTAGCCCACTTGTTGGTCAATCCACATTTTAAATTCATCGAGCACGACGTGACCTTGCCCCTCGAACCATTTACCTTTCATCTCGACGCCATCCTGCACTTTGCCTCGCTCGCCAGCCCCAATCCGGACAGCGCGATTTCCTATATGCGACATCCCGTCGCAACCATGATGGCCAACGTCCTCGGCTCCAAGCTGATGCTAGACCTCGCTCTCACCCATCACTGCCAAATTCTCTTTGCCAGTACCGCGGAAGTTTACGGCAATCCCAAAGTCCATCCTCAACCGGAGACCTACGTGGGACACGTCTCCTCGACCGGTCCTAGGAGTAGTTACGACGAAAGCAAGCGCGCCATGGAAGCACTGGCCTTTGCCTACTATCGGCAGCATCAAACTCCCATCAAAATCCTCCGGCTTTTCAATACCTATGGTCCTAGGATGCGCTTGGACGACGGTCGTATTATTCCCAATTTATTGCGCAGCTACCTCCTTCACGAGCCGTTCGCAATCCATGGCGATTCCAGTACCACCCGCTCTTTTGCCTACGTTAACGACATTGTCGATGGCATCGTACGCGCTTTTGCCAGTGAAGCCATGATCGGACAAGTACTCAATCTTGGTAATCCGACCGAGTTTACCCTGGCTGAGACTCTCGCACTCTTTGAGGATGTTATTGGTCGCAAGCTACCTTCCGTGCAAAAACCAGCTCCCCCCGAAGATCCCGTACGGCGCTGTCCCGACATCAGGAAAGCCAAAGAGATGCTCGGTTGGGAACCCAAAATCAATTTCCGGCATGGACTACAATTGATGTTAAATACATACAAAGTATCTCCAACTTTATAAACTTTATGAACTTAAAACTTTCAACGAAGAAAGTTGTTGTTATCATCCCTACCTACAACGAGGTGGGGAATGTCTCGGCGGTGACCGTCGCCCTCGGCAAGGTATTCAAAATTCTTCATGGCTATGAGCCCCATATCCTTTTTGTCGACGACCAAAGTCCTGATGGCACCGGCAAAATCATCACCAGCTTGATCAAAAAA
>CAZBFT010000059.1:0-5080 GCA_964491465.1 uncultured Pseudomonadales bacterium | reverse complement strand
ACGCTCACGGTAGGGGATATGCTCAAAGGGCTACTTATCCACTCCGGCAACGACTCCGCTCTCACCCTGGCCGACAATTTCCCCGGTGGCTACACAGCGTTCGTCGCAGCCATGAATGCCAAAGCCAAGACGCTGCACTTGGACCATACCGTTTACAAAAACCCTAGTGGTGTCGAGCAGTACGGTCACGTCACCACTCCCCGAGACCTCTCCGTCCTCGCGAGTGTGGCTATGGCAGACCAGGTACTCTCTCAAATTGTTGGCACCAAATCCGCTACCATCACCGATGTGACCGGCCAAATTGTCCACAAGCTAGATAGTACCAACGAACTGCTCGGTGAGATCCCTGGTCTGCTGGGTCTAAAAACCGGCTGGACCGACAACGCCGGGGAGTGCCTAGTCAGCTACGTCGAGCGCGATGGTCACACCATAGTTATTGTTATCTTGGGTTCTCTAGACCGCTTTGGCGACACCCGCGCTTTGATCAACTGGGTCTACGACCACCACACCTGGCAGGCTCCCACACTCTAGTTTATAATCTCCCTATGCGTACACATATTAGCGATCTTAAGTCGAACGTTGGCCAGTCTGTCACGGTCAGTGGCTTTGTCCACGCTCTCAGGAACCAAGGCAAAATTGCCTTTCTGCGTCTCCGCGACGAATCTGGTTCTATCCAAGTAGTTATTCTAGGTAGCAACGAAACTGCTTTTACCACCGCCAAATCTCTCTCGGTCGAATCGGTTGTCGAAATTAAGGGTCTAGTCAAAGATGCCAAACAAGTTCCCGAAGGCGTCGAAATCGAGTGTGAACTGATCAATGTTCTTTCCGTCGCCGATCCCTCCTTACCCATTCCCGTGTCAGCCGAAAAAGGTGCGATAGATGTGGATGTGACCAAGCGGTTCGACTGGCGCTGGCTCGATTTACGCAAACCCGAGTCCCACAAAATCTTCCAAGTTTGGACCGTGCTGGAGCAGGGGATGCGTGAGTACTTTGCGAAAGAAAACTTTACCCAGATTTACTCCCCGGCTCTCATGAGTGCCGCGAGCGAAAGCGGTGCCGAAGTTTTTGAAGTGAAATATTTTGAAGGCAAGGCCTATCTGGCCCAGTCCCCACAGTTTTACAAACAAATGGCCATTAGCAGCGGCTTTGAAAAGATTTTTATGGTCGGGCCAGTTTTCCGCGCCGAACTCAGTTTTACCACCCGCCACATGACCGAGTTTACCGGTTGGGATTTTGAAATTGCGTTCGTTAACTCGCATCACGACGTGATGGATATCGAAGAGGCCATGCTCAAATCCGGCTTTGTCAAGCTTAAATCGGCCGGCCTCATCACCGAAGAAATTACTGTTCCTTTTGCCCGCCTTTCGCTATTCGATACCAAAGCCAAATTAAAAAAAGCCGGTATCACGAGCGAGAAAGAAGGCGACCTCTCACCCGACGAGGAACGGGGGATTAGCAAAATCATTCTGGAAGAATCGGGTAGCAACTTTGTCTTTATTACCGACTACCCACCTGTAACCCGGGCTTTTTATCATATGCGCAATCCCGAAACAGGCTTGACCAAAGGATTTGACTTGCTCTACAAAGGTGTCGAAATTACGACCGGCGCCCAGCGCGAACACCGCTACGAAGTCCTGGTCAAACAAGCTGGAGAAAAAGGCCTGACTGCCGATACTCTCGCCGACTACCTCAATTTCTTTAAATACGGCTGTCCGCCTCATGGTGGGGCAGGCATCGGCCCCGGCCGCATAGTCGCGCAAATCCTGGGACTCCCTAGTGTGAAAGAAGCTACCTTCCTCCCGCGCGACGTCAAACGCCTCCGCCCCTAACTACTCCACCCACTGGTCAAGCAAAGCTGGCACATACCCGACAAAGTCATCGTCACCCTTAAATACATACACCGGTTGCATAAATTGTTGTGGGTCCTCCGCGTCGTAGTATGCCAGGGCAATATCGCGCACGGTCACAGTCGCCACCGTTGGTTTGACGGATACCACGTACCCGCCGCCATTTTGCATCCGCTTCCACGCTTCGGCCACGGAGATCAGCGGGTACACTGCGTTGGTCTCTAGTTCCACCGGGAAGTAGTTGTAATCCAAGTTCACAAACTGCCTGTCATCCTCTCGTTGCAGGGCCAGGATACCCGAAATGGGGCCACGGTCGGTCCGCGGCGACACTACTTCCACCTCGTCCACGCTTTTGCGGTACAAGTTGACCCGCACAAAATGCGCCTGGGACAGCGACACTGCCGAGACAATCTGATCTTTATCAGCTTTGAGATACTGGACGGTAAAGGTACCTTCCTTAATATCTTGGGGCAGTAACTCCACCCGCGACAATAAATTATAAATCCGGTCTAGTGCCTGGCCGTCGTTATAATAAATTGTGGGCACTAGATAACTGGTGTCTTCCTGCCAGCGCCTATCCAGCACAAAAGAACCGGTAATAATATTGATGGTTAGCGACGAAGAGACAGGCTCGGTGGCATCCCAGCGGTACTCAGTTTCCGACAGCTTTTTGGGCTCCTGGATAAAGTCCAGCCGATTAGCGACAGACTTGGCCGAGTCATATGCCAGCAAACTCGCCTTTTTGATGGGCATAAAAAAGACCTTGAATTGTCCCGGTAGGGTAGTCGGCAAGTTCCCAGTACGCGTTTCCAGCCGGTACTGCAACTGAATCGGATCCTTTTGCGGGAAAACCAATTTGGGTAATTTACCAAACTTCACATCCGGCGGGGGAGGGGGATCAGGATGAAGTGATTTGTAGTAATTATAACTAGCCGTCAAAATAATCCGCCCGATCATGAGCACCACCAAGCTAATCCCGCCAAAGACTATCGCTTTTCTTGCCACTATCGCCGTTTCACCCAATGTCGACATATATCCCTAGTATATAATACTTCCATGACTACCCGTACCCGCATTGCACCTTCTCCTACTGGTCTCTTACATCTGGGTACCGCGTACACCGCCATGCGTAATCTCGCCCTCGCCCGCCAAAGTGGCGGCCAATTTATCATCCGCATCGAAGACACAGACCGGACGCGATTGGTGGAAGGCGCCGTAGATGTGATTTTTGAAGCCTTGGGTTGGCTCGGTATCAAAAACGATGAGGGACCCAACGTCGGAGGTCCTCATGCTCCCTATACCCAGTCCGAGCGCTTATCGCTTTACCAAAAATACGCTCTCGAGCTGATTAGCAAAGAGCAAGCTTACTACTGTTTTTGTACCAAAGAGCGGCTGGAGCAAATCCGCGCCGGTCAATTGGCCAAAAAAGAATTGCCTCACTACGATCAATTCTGCCGCCACTTGACCCCAGCCGAGGTGCAAACCAAGCTCGACGCCAAATCTCCCTACGTCATCCGGCTCAAAGTCCCCACTACCGGCGTCACCGTTTGCCAAGATGTGCTCCGGGGTCCGGTCGAGTTTCAGAACTCGGGGATCGACGACCAAGTCCTCCTCAAATCCGACGGCTTCCCCACCTATCACCTGGGCGTCGTAGTCGACGACTATTTGATGGGTATTACCCACATTGTCCGGGGGGAAGAGTGGCTCAGTAGTAGCCCCAAACACGTGTTGATCTACCAAGCTTTTGGGTGGCCACTGCCTGTCTTTGCCCATTTGCCGGTCATTCGCAACAAGGATCACAGCAAAATGAGTAAGCGCAAAAACGACGTCTCCGTCCTCTCCTACCGTGACAAAGGCTATCTTCCGGAGGCTATGATCAACTTCCTGGCGCTCCTTGGCTGGTCCCACCCGGAGAAAAAAGATCTCTTCCCATTTGACGAATTTATCCGGCTTTTTAGTCTCGACCGCGTGGCTTTGACCGCCCCGGTTTTTGATACCGACAAACTCAACTGGTATAACGGCCAATATATTCGTCGTCTTTCCGACCAAGAACTACTGGACCGTTTACGGCCGTTTATCTCTCCCGACTACGACTCCAAAATCTTATTAGCCACGATGCCGCTAGTCAAAGAGCGCTTGGTTACTCTCCGCGACTACGAAGAACTCGCAGGGTTTTTCTTTGCCCGCCCGACTCCGCCGACTTTTACTGCTATTGCCAAAGAACACCTCACCCTTGCTCACACAATCTTAAGTAGCTGTGACTGGACCAAAGAGGGGATCGAGTCTCAATTGGTATCTGCGGTGAAAGAGCGCGGCTGGAAGAATATGGACTTTTTTGCTAGTCTCCGCCTCGCCATTACGGGCAAAAAAGTTTCCCCACCCCTGACCGAATCCATGCTCATCCTTGGCCGGGATGAAACGCTCGCACGCCTCAGTACTACGCTCTAACTACTTTCACTACTTCCTCTACTTCTACGACTTTGGCTTCTTTTTCATTTCTCTTTTTGAGTTCGATTTTGTCACCAGTCTTTTCCGAAACGACGGCCCGATAGGGGATCCCGATCAGGTCGGCGTCGGCCAGTTTGCCGCCAGCACCCATTTCTGTTCGATCATCGTAGAGCACTTCGACTCCCGCTTGGATCAGCTCTTCATACACCTTATCAGCTCGCTTGGCTACTGCCTCATTTTTCCCGGCGATGGCTATCAAGTGTACTTGGAATGGTGCAACGCTTTTGGGCCACATAATCCCGCGCTCATCATGGAACTTTTCGACTAGTACTCCCATCGTACGTGAGATCCCGATCCCATAGCAGCCCATGATGGGGTAAATCTGCTCTCCCTGCTCGTTGGGAATTTTGACGTCAAATGCTTTAGTGTATTTTTGGCCCAAATCAAACACATTCCCTACTTCCGCCGCTTTGGCCGGTTGCAGTTTATCTTTTTTGCAGCGTGGACATTCATCTCCCTCTTTGTATGTGGCGATATCGTCGATATTGACACAGTAATCGCAACTGTCACAGTAAAGTATCCTGGCTTCCCCGGCATCAGACAGGACTTCAAACTCGTAGCTGAGTTTCTCGGTAAACGCCCCACCACTGGCCTCGGTCACTTTGGCCACCAACCCGAGCCGGTTAAACACGCGGATATAAGCGTCTTTGGCGACTTGGTAAAACTTGTCAAAGTCGGCTTGGTTCGCGTGCCAACTGTAGAGATCTTTCATCAAAAATTCCCGC
>CAZBFT010000058.1:0-5086 GCA_964491465.1 uncultured Pseudomonadales bacterium | reverse complement strand
CGGGAAATTCAAAGAGAGGAGTTGCCAGTGACCAAAAGATAGCAGTGCCAATCGTGACTAGAAGGAGAAGAGCGAATTTATGCATAGAGTAATTGTATACTATGACTTATGGGTAAATTCGTGCTTGTGTGGCTGTTGTCCCTGGGAGTCGGGTATTGCCTTTTCGGAGTTAATCTAAATGCAAAGATGGGTATGATTGATGATCATGAAGTTGTGTCTTTTTTGGGCCCTGACAAGGACATCGCCGTAGGAGAAATTCCCCAACTATTGTCAAAGACGGAAGTGGGTAAATGGGGTGAGGCGCTACGATTTAGGCCGGTTTACTATACATTGCGCATAGTGGAGAGCATGAGTTTTCGTGATAATGCGAAATTGTGGTACGGATTGAGGCTGATTATCTTTGCGTTATCGTTAACGCTCGGATTCTTTTTACTTTTACCGCTTATTGGGGCAATCCCGAGCGTGGCAGGATTAGCGTATATTTTGACTTGGGATTATTGGAAAGATATCTGGACCCGGCTGGGCCCGAGTGAAATTTATGCCGTCCTGGGGCTACTATTATTTCTGACTGGATTTGTGCAGCTACTGAGGCGAAATCAAGTGAGCAACCGCGATGTATGGCTCTGCGTGGCTGGGGCTATAATCTGTGTGGGAAGTAAGGAAAACTTCTTTTTTTTGATAGTTCCGCTCGTTTACGCTTTGATAGCGAGATGGAGACAACTAAGTAATTGGCAGCGAGGCGGATTAACCATAGCAATCCTGGTGGGAGGATTGGTATTACTAGCCATGTACCTGGCCACACAAGCAGCCGGGACTACTTTTTATCACGAAAGTTTGTCGCTATTTGAACGTGCCAAGTTGGCAGTTACCAAGACGCCGAGAATATTGTATTGGTATCGCGGGCTCCATATTTTCGCGTTGGCGGTAGGGCTCAATGTCCTGGATTACTGGAGGGGAAGCACAAGTAGACGGAAGCAAATCGTGGCGAGTAGCATCAAGTATGGCTGGATATTGTTGATGCTCGGACTCACGGTGGCTTCACAGGTCTTTTTTTATGGTGCACAGTGGCCGGGGAATAATCGTTACGACTTCCCGGGAGTACTGGCAATACAGCTATTTGCACTTGTGTCCATAGTCTATTTCCCGGGGAGTTGGAGGAAAATCGGCCTAATTGTGATGACGCTATACACATTGATCTGGAGCTATCACAAGGGATATTATCCAATTCAGGAGGCAGCTAGGCAGAACGTGGTACGGACGGTGAGCTTTCAGAACAGGCTTGATTCGATCAGAAGCAAATTAGATGAGAATCAGGGGGAGCCAATTTTGTTCGAAAGCAATAGTCCATTGTTTTATGAGGAAATTGCGTCAACACGAAGGTATTTACTTTATTATGGCTACCCGAGCCAAATGTATTTTCGCTACAGTGGAGAAGAAGAGCAGGATGCGCTTTATGGGGCTCTGGCGGGATCGATGAGACAAATTAGTGAAGTGGGGAGTGGTGACATAACCGATGATTCGTGGGGGTTTTTGTCGTACAAACAGATGCCGCAAGGTGATGAATGTATAAGTATCAGTTTTGGGGAAACTCAAAGCGTGTGTTTGGAGTAACTGTTCCAGCCACTTCTTACGATATCTTCCAGATTATGCTTGGGTGACCAATTAAGTTTGGATTTGGCTTTAGTGATATCAGCCAAGGAGAAGGTGATGTCTCCAGGTATTCTTTCCTCACAGGCGATGGGAATATTAACTCCGGTGATTTTTTCTACAAGTCCGTGCAACTCTTTGATGGTATGTGGGGTCGCGGTGCCTAGGTTGAGAGTAAACGATTGACCCGCGCCACGAAAATACCCTATGGAGAGCATAATGGCTTGAGCAATGTCCTCGACGTGAACAAAGTCGCGCACGACGGTCCCGTCGAGTGTATCGTAGTCACATCCGCTAATGATTATTTGGGGTTCTGTGCCTTTGGCAACGCTGAAAAGGCGCTGGAGAATCGCTTGGCTATCTCGATTTTGTGAGAGTCTACCCTCGGCTTCAGCACCAGCCACATTAAAGAAGCGAAAAATACCGTAGTTTGCCTGACGATTGGCAAGTTTTTGTAGCGATTTTTCGCCAGCGAGCTTGGTTGCACCGTAGACATTGGTAGGGTGTGTCGGATGGTTTTCGCTAATAGGTGAATGAGAATTGGGTACTCCGTAGACGGCGGCGGAACTGGCGTAAAGAACAGTATGCACGTTATATTTGAAGGCTAATTCCCAGACATTTTGTGAGCCCATCTCGTTAACAGCTATATAATCAAGTTTCTTGGAATTAGACTCGGTGGCGTTCACAAGCGCCGCCAAATGGATCACTGTATCAATTGGATTGGAAACAAAAACCTGTTCTAATGCACTCGCGTCCGAGATGTCGCCAATGATGAGTTGATCGTGGTGAAGTAAGGCTTGTCGAGTACCATGCGATAAATTGTCGAAAACAATAACTTTTTCGCCCGATTCTGAGAGTGTTTTTACAATATGGCTACCAATATAACCACAACCACCAGTGACCAGTATCATATTATATAACTTTCTGCATGAAACGAATGAATTCAGGCAAATCCCAATTGCGAACCAACCTTCTTGGCAACAAATATTTGTTGTCCCAAAGTGTCACATTGCCGGACCAGTTGGCACATGCATACGCATAATCAGTGTCTTCGGCTATGCGTGCAGTCTTAATATTGAGGTCAAAATGCCCACCGAATGGGTAAGAAAGACAATTGACGGGTTTGCCTATTAGTTGCTCAAGATATTTTTTGGACTCGGCGAGTTCGTATTTTTGCTGGTCAGTACTGAGAGTATTAAGATGGGGATGGGTCAGCGTGTGTGAGCCGATGGTTATGTTGGGATAATTCGCTAGTTTTTTTAATTCGGTTCGAGAGAGCGCACGACCTCGATCATGTGGTGGGGTATTGGCGTCCCAGTAGAATGGTTTCCGCTTTCCAATCCAACCGACGGTAACAAACACCGTCGCTGGGAGGGCAGCTTGATGAAGCAAGGGGGCGGCATGGATAAGATTATCTGCGTATCCATCGTCAAAAGTAATGGCCACTAGGGGCTTATTATGAGAATAAAAATGTTTACGAGAAACTAATTCGGAGAGTGGCACGACGGCATAGTTGGCTTTGAGGTACGATAATTGCGCCGAAAAATGGTCAGGGCTGACAGAAAGCGGATACGGATCATGTTGAATATTGGCAACTCGGTGATAAGCCAGGATGGTCGAGCGAGGCGACAAATGCCGGTAGAGCATATTTAGATACCAGTCGTACATCATTTGACAGCCCTCACGGTGATTAGGCAGGGGAAATTGTGGTCCTGATACAAAAAATCGGCGCGCTTATAATCGGATTGAGATAAACCTAACCAAAAACCAATACCTGTTAGTATGTTCCCGAGCGGTTCAACTTGAATGTTGAGAGGCCTAAAGACGCGACTGAATAAATACATACTTCCTGACCTTGTAAAACGCCAATAATCACCGGCATCGCCCGCAACGGGGTCAATACGGCAGATGGTGGGCATAGTCGCTAAGAGAACACCTTTGGGTTTGAGAATACGGTAACACTCTTGGATCGCTAATATGGGATCGTCAATGTACTGTAGTACTTGTGTGAGAATTATACAGTCGTAAGTGTTGCTTTTGATTTTACCTTTGAGGTTCCGCAGATCTCCGTAGATATCAGCATCGCGATTGTCTCGGTCGATGTCTAGAATTTGAGATCGTGTGACTTTGTGGCCGCCGTACTTCTTGGTGTAATTTCTATCAAGGATTTCTAGGCAAATGCCACGAATATCCGCCTGATTGGTTTTCATAAATTGCTCGATATACCACCGATCTACGGATTGCCCTCGATCCAAACCATAAATAGGACTGATCGGAAGGTACTTCTTTAGCAACTCTTTGGCATCGAGTGGGTATAAGAGAGCGGCAAGTTTTTTGCGAATGGAATTAATCATATGGAATCATATATTTTTTGATATTGGTTGGTCATGACCTGAGTAGAAAAATGGCCGATTATCCGTTCTCTGACTGCGCGGCGCATACTCTTAATTGTAGCGGGAGAATTGTTTAAGATAAAGGAAAGCCCGGCCACAAGATCGGCTGTGTCCAGATACTTGGCGATGTAGCCATGATCTTTGTGCTTGACTAGTTCTTTGACGCCTCCAACGTCAAAACTAACGACCGGCGTACCACAAGCCATGGCTTCAAGTACAACCAGGGGACAATTTTCGGCTAGAGAAGTAAAGAGAAAGGCGTCGGAGGAACCGTAATACTTGGCAAGCAACTTTTTGTCTGTGATGTACGGGATGTATTGAACATTCGTACTGGTTGATTGATCTTGAGTGCCGCCGCCTATACAAAGAAAATGAACACGACGGAAAAGTGGATTTCGAGTGATTTCGTCGATCGCGGTCCAACCTTTACGAGGCTCATGAATGCCTCCTTGTGCCACAAATATGACAATTGATTTGTCGAGAGGTAAGTTTAGCTGTTTGCGCAGAGTGAGGGGACTTGATGGTTGAAAAATATTTGTGTCGATTCCGTTGTGTATTAGTTTGAGTGGCTGTTTGGCCAAGATACTTTTGTTTTGCACAATGTTATATAGCCAACGAGACGGTACCACTAAGTTGAGATTGACTTGTTGGAAGATGATGCGCTTTGTCCCCCAAAGATAGCGAGCGTTGTTCCATAGCATGGGTGGATATTCCATGAGTTTGGTCTTGGCAGGATAGCCATCCTGCCAGACTCTTGGATCATTAGTATAGACACAATTACCGCTGATCGCCCACATGTCATGCAGAGTCCAGACGAGTTTTTTTTCGCTATTCATGCGAAGTAGATTGTTCAATCGGAAATAGCTTCCATGCATATTATGAAAATGAATGATGTCAGCTTGTTGATACCACGGGTGGGAGAGTATTTCCGTGGTTGCGCCGAAATCAACATCGTTGGCTAATAAGAATGATCTGAGGTATTTTAGATACCCAGTGATATTCTTCCCCGTTAGTTTGTCCATGAAATTAGTTAGTCTCGGTTTTTT
>CAZBFT010000057.1:4081-5152 GCA_964491465.1 uncultured Pseudomonadales bacterium | reverse complement strand
TAAGTCTATCTTACTAGTCAACATCACGTACTGACAGGTAACCTACCTTTCGCGCCTGCGAGGATCATCCTCGCAGGCTGGAGTCTCATGTATTTATTCGCCGTCCACAAATTGGTAGTATCGCCGCTATCACAATCAACCCAGACCCTACTAGCATATTCGTAGTTATACCTTCCCCAAAGAAAATTAGACCAAACACAAACCCAAAAATAATCTCCGCCATCCCCACTAGGCTGCCAATAGAAGGTTCAAGGCGGCTATAACCGGCAATTGCGGCCAGATTAGCCAGCAACATTGAAATTGCATATCCTAATTGTGGCCACCAGACAGTGTTGCTCAGCGATGGGGTCGGATTGCCCAATGCGATGGATAAAGGGTAATTAAACAACACCTGCATGGCGAAGTATCCCATCATAATTTGTGGCTCGGCGTAATTATTGGTCAATTTTTTCGGCAAGATTACCGTTGCCGCACCTAATAGTCCCGAGAGCACCGTCATCGAAGCCGGGAACATTTGGCTCGGTGTTAGCGATAGCTTGTATAGCGTCCCCATACCCAGCATAGCCAGAGCCAGCGATACTAACTTTATCCACCCCATTTTCTCCTGGAAAAATACTTTGCCAAGCAGATACCCACCCACAACCAAAGCCGCGTAAAACAAAAGGGTAGCAGTGCCGATTGGCAAATGTTCAAAACCCAGGAAATATGGTGCCTGGTTGATCCCTCCTGCCAGCGCAATCACAGCAAACCACTTCCAGTCGGACTTAGCAATACTTTTTGTAAAAGGTCTCACCTTGTTCGCAATCAAAATTAACATCAAAAGAAATATTCCCCTCGTCCATGCCTGGGAAAACTCGCCAAAAGATCCAGTCATCAGCCGGGACCACACTCCATAACTGCCATAAAACATAGCAGAGGTTAGGACCAAGACTATTCCTTGTAGCTCTTTTTTCATGTTGCCAGTATCCCATAAAGGGAGTAATATTCAATCTGATGTCCGAAAAAGTAGACACTACCATCCAACTTCTCTCTCAGTTTGGATTAACTGAGTTAGAAATCAAAATATATCTG
>CAZBFT010000057.1:0-4071 GCA_964491465.1 uncultured Pseudomonadales bacterium | reverse complement strand
GCAGGGTAGGGGAGATACCGCCCTCGCTCTTTCCCGTTCACTCAAGCTCGCTCGCACCAAAGTGTATCGGTTATTGGACAATTTAGTAAACAAAGGTTTTGTGGTGACCAGGCTCGGCGATCGCGGCGCCAGGTTTACTACCTCCGCCCCCGAGACCCTTTCCCAAATCCTCGCCAATCGCGAATCCGCCCTCGCTCGCCTTAAATCATCTCTACCCAGTCTCCAGTCCCACTTAACCGAGCTTTCTACTTCTACTCCCGACAAATCTCGTGTTCTGTACTATCATGGGCTCGACGGGATCAAACAAGTTACTTACAACTCCTTAAAAGCCAAAGGAGAGCTATTCACCTACGAACTTTCCACTATGGACGCCTTTATGTCCCACGCCGAAGCCGAAAAACTACGGCAGCGCTTTGTCGATAATCAAGTTTTTGTCCGCACTTTAACTCCAGTCACCCACATGGATCCGTGGACCGATGTCACCGCTATGGTCAAAAACTGGTGGGAAATCCGTCACCTTGCTCCCCTCGACAAGCCCTTTCAATTCGAAATCCTGATCTACAATGACGTTTATGCCATGTACCGCTACACTGGAGGAGAGGCGTTTTGTGTTGAGATCCACTCCCAGGAGCTTGCCGACCAACAGCGGCAATTATTTGGATACCTCTGGTCTAGCGCGCCCAAATTCCAAGTCCTCAATGATCATGGTGAATCCCAACTTAACCCTGGTTAACCTGTGCTAACTGAATCATCAGCCCAACAGCCTCTGTCATCGAGTGAATTGAGACTCCTGCCCTATTAAGTTCTCTAAAAATTTGGTCGGGCAATAAATCTCTTAAGTTTATATTACTTGACGTATTTAGTCCTTCGATTCCAGGTCTTATAGCTTCAAGTGCTCCGATGCCCGCCGCCTTCGCTTTTGTTCGCTTTTCGTCTACCGCTGGCTGGCTTCTAGTACTCCAAAATGCCGCATTCACTGGGATTGCAATAGCCTCGCCCAAACTATTTAACATCCTTCCAACACTAAGACATTCTTGAACAGACAACGAGCTTGTATCTATGTTATGTCTTTGCAAATAAGCCGACCAATCTTCTTTAGCTGCGTTATGTGGTTGCCTAACATAACTTATGGCAAGTGCCTGCAAAACCTCCAAACTTATCATACCTATAGTATATCACTTCTTATTGGTTCGACACTAACCCATATGTCTCATTCGCCCCATATTTTTCGGCCGCCTCTTTCGTATATGGCTCGGCAAATACCAGGATCACGCCATCTGGGTCACGGAATACCACCTCCAGCTTGCCCCAGTAATAGTGTCTGATTGGCGTAGTTGGATCAATTCCCATCTTGTGCGCCCGCGCAACTATTTCTCCAATCGAGTCCACCTCTATCATCAGCGACATTTTGGAACTTTTTATCAATTCCTTAAAAACTTCTGGCTTTACCGCCCGGTGGCCGTCAGCAATTTCTAGTTTGCCGGCCCCCAACGCAAAAGTAATCCCATTGTAATCTTCTTTCACTTTTTGGTCCGGTCCATACTCAAAAATCGGTGTAAACCCCAGGCCCAAGTAAAATGTTTTTGACTTAGCAAAATCTTTTACCTTGATATGTGTCCCGATTGACTTAAACATATATCTCCTACATATATAATTAAAATATCATACAAATAGCTGGATAAATACGCAATAGTATGATATACATATATACGTACTATGAAAAGCTTCTGGACCGCCAGCTACACGGGCAAAACCAAGTATCAAAAGCAATACGACCTAGTTAGTCGCGCGATCGACACCCAGCCAGACATCGAGGTCATTTCCCCCGAAAAGGGCAACTACCTCTCGCTCACTCCGCCTTCTGTCCAAGCCAAATTAACCACTCATCCCGCCAAGCTCCACTACGACGCCATCCGCCGTGGGATCCTCTGGGCCGATGCTGTAATCATCGAAATCAGCCAGGAGGACTTTCAGCTCGGCCACGAGGCCACGCTAGCGATCCAAGCCAAAAAACACGTGCTCTGCCTCAGTATCCACGAGGACTTTAGCCAAAAGATCGACAACCGCTATTTCCATGGCGCTCTCTACAATCGCGCGACCATCGAAGAAGTCATCGAAATCTTTCTGGGCAGTGCTCGCCGCGACCTGCTCTCACGCCGCTTCAACCTCTTCCTCACCAGTAGTCAGGAGCAATTCTTGAAAGCCAAAGGAGCGGAAACTGGAGAGGGCGCCAGCGACTACCTCCGCAGCCTCATTGATGCAGCCAAAAACTAATTTACTACCTACCTATTTAGATATTGCATTACAGAGATAAAGTATGGCGTTAACGCCTTAGCTTCCTCTGGAGTCAGCACTTCCCACGCCTCTGTTACCAACCCAATCGCCGACCCACGCATACCGTTTAAAAACCCCGGCCAGCCAGTTGGCAACTTTCTTTTACCACTCACTTGTTCAGTCTCGGCAACATCCGCTGCGAATTGGATTATAAACTCACGCACTTCCTCTGCACTCTCGAACCTATTAAACGGTCCCTGGTCAATTGTCATGAGCCAGAATTTTAGAAGAACCACCCCGCCAAATCAAGATCTGGGTTAGTATGAGTAAACTTATGATTCCCACTCCCAATACCCACGCGAACTGGTTTGGGCTCGTCCGGTCAATGTACGCGCCGATCAACGTTGCACCCAAGGCGTAAGGCAATTCTGTAAGCAAAGTCAGTGTGGATAGTGTTGTCGCTCGGTCACGTGAACCAATCTCTCGGTTAATTATCACTGACCTACTATTGCGAAATGTCGTCGAAGACGCAATTCGCAAAATTATCAACGCTACACCCGCCCACACACCCACAAACTTAGCCAGCAAGAAACTGGTGAGTAACGCTCCCGCCGATACCCACACCAATCTCATCTCCCCCAACCCCTTTCTCATTTGAGGGTAAAAGTGCGCAGCTATCGCCGAGATGATGTAACCCGTTCCAAATACCCATCCCACCATTCTTGTATCCAATCCATACTCCCTTGCCTGGGAAATTCCCAAGATGTCCGCTGCCACATAATACCCAAGCCCTATCACTACAAATATCAAAGTGTAGTATCGCATTTTGGTGTTACTCAATAATTCTTTTATTCCCGCCACATTTTTAACCAACATATCGCCCAATCGATAACGCACCGAATCTAGTCTTGGTTCAATCAAAAATAGCGAGAATATTGCCGCAACAGTCGTTATCCCTGCCTGCGCGAAGAAGGGCAATCTTGGGCTCAATACATACATATACCCACCAACTACCGCACTGACAAACAGCCCCACCCATGTCACCGCCTCCATCCGGCTCACCCAATGGTCGTACTCCGCCTCTCGGTTATTTTCCTTCAGCGTGTCGTACACTAGTGCCTCCATGCTCCCAGAATATAATGCGTTTACAGCCGTATTGACCAGGGTCCATCCCAAAAACGCCCAATATGTTGTCGAATACGCGACTCCCACCATCGCGACCGTAAACAGCAAATATGATAGTGCCACAGCCCACTTTCTCCCCACCACATCTGCAAATACTCCGGTTGGGACCTCAAGTATCATCGAGGAAATGGCGCCAATTCCCATAATCGTCGCAATCTGTTGGAAGCTAAGATGTTGTAAGTAAAAAAACATCCACGTCGCACTCGGGAAAAACAACATACTAATAAAGGATAGAGGCACCGCCAAACGCAGATTACGCATTCATTCATTTTCTCACGTTCGTCGGCAATAGAATATAATTCCCTCATGCTTCAACCAACCCCAGAGGAACAAGTAGACATTATTACCCCGCAAAACCGGCCCATCAGCGTGGCCACCAAAACTCTCGCCCATAAACAGGGCCTCCTTCACCGTATCGTGATAGGGGAGTTGGTCAACAGCAAAGGCGAGTTTTGTTTTGTTCAGCAGGCCTCGGACCGGCAGGACCCTGGCCAGTATGTCTCCCCGATCGGCGGGCACGTCCAAGCTGGGGAGCGTATCGAAGACGCTCTCTGTCGTGAATGCCAGGAAGAAGTCGGCTACAACCCAGTCGAGCTCAAATTTGTCGGCTCC
>CAZBFT010000056.1:0-5167 GCA_964491465.1 uncultured Pseudomonadales bacterium | reverse complement strand
ATCGTCTCCGACATGCCCATTGTCGACGCAACCCCGACCTCTCGCCCCGTTCCCAAAAAACCCACCGAGTCCAAATCCGAGTGGTCTCGTCCCAAAATCCTAACCACCAAATCGAACTAAAATCCCAGCTCTCTCCTCTCCAGACCTTGATCACTTTTCTGCTTTTGTTTTCATGTTTTACGAAGGGCCCTTTGGGTCAAACATAGTAACAGTTGTTGCCGTGACGCCAATTTGACAGACGCTTGACACTCCATACCAAAACATTATAATTGTATGCATATGAGTCGAACAGTCGTCCAAATCCCCGTTAGTACCGACCTGCGCGACAGCGCCCACAAAATGGCGCTCAGTCAGGGATTTTCCAGCTTGCAAGAGGCCATGCGGGTGATCATGCACCGGTTCTCTACCGGCACGCTCCGCGTGGACGTTTTTTCTGAGCCGTCTGTCCAGCTCTCCGCTCGCGCGATCAAAAGATATGACAAAATGGATCGTGACCTGGCAGCGGGTAAAAACTTCAAAACCGCCAAAAATATCGACGATCTTCTTAAGCAATTAGGCTATGCCGACAATTAAATTCACCAAAAATTTCGAAAAATCCTTCAAAAAACGTATCGCTCCGCATCTATCGCTAACTAAAAAATTCGCCATGAGATTAAAGATTTTCCAGTCAAACCCACAAAACCCAATTTTACGCGACCATGCATTAACCGGTACCAAAATCGGTAAAAGAGCATTTTCAATAACTGGAGATTATAGAGTAGTTTATGGGAAAAATAGTGAGGCTATCGTTTTCTATGATATCGGCACCCACAATCAAGTTTATTGAGTTTCCTGTATAGTCGGTAATTAGCTATGCAACGTAAAGGTTTTTGGTTTGGCATCTTGGCAGGTGCCGTCCTGCTAGTTCTAACCGGCATCGACCTGGTGAATAGGTACCGAAAAGGCCCGGCATCACTCGCCAACCAAACAGGCTCGCCCGCTTCCCCCCAGGCTACTTCTTATCCGCCCGTAGCCATGTCTTCTCCCTCTCCTCTCTCTAGCATCACCCCCGCTACTCCTCGCCAAACGATCTCTCCCGCACCTGCTGTTCGCGCGAGTAGTACACCTAGCAGCACCCCCGCTCCGCTCGCCTCACCCCACTTACCCGACTACTTCCCCACCGACATCAATATATTTGGTGCGCACGGCGACCACGTCACCTTTGACCTGAGAAATGATATGAGTGGCCTTATTGCTTCCGCCTCTTTCCGTAACAGCACCATTGCCGAAGGTAGTGGTGACTTGCGCCTACATATTTACGTTAACGGCGCGCTCAAGGTAGACGAATCCAAACCCAAATTTGCCGAGTCAGTCACCTCATATTCCTATCGCCCACCTGCCGACCCTGGTACTTATACCGTCAAATTTGTCCTCAACGAACAGGGGTTTGTCGCCGAAAGCGATCTTGGCAATAACACGGCAGTCATGGGCTATACCATCAATCCCGACCGTACTCCACCCACTTTTGAGATCGACGGCCCATATTTAATCGATGGCCAGACTTGTATGCGCTGGATCAAATTGGAGGACAACGTCTCGGTGTATACCGACGTCTGGGCGGAGTGGAAAATCGACGATGGGCAGTGGTCTGAGCGCTCCTCTGGTACAGTCTACGGTTGTGCCACCGGAGAGTCAGGGAGTTCCCATTTGTATATTGTTCGCGCCCAAGACAAAGCCGGAAACGTACGCGAAGATGCCCTAGGCTTCTCCATCTTTTAACCTTATCTTGTCAGATTGCATCTGTTCCGGTACAATACCCCCCAGTTATGTTGAAAAACGACAACAAAAGCAAAATTATTAAAAAATTCGCTACCACGAAAGGGGACACTGGATCTCCCGAGGTGCAGATTGCACTTCTCACTGAGCGCATCAAGGAGCTCACCGAGCACTTGAAGGTTCACAAGAAGGACAATCATTCTCGCCGCGGGCTTTTAAAAATGGTCAGTAAACGTCGCCGTCTGCTCAATTACCTAAGAAGCAGCGTCGAGGACCGTTATTCAAGCCTAGTCAAGACGCTAAACCTCGCGAAGTAACCCAGTTCCAAACCATTAATGAAAACAACTAAAGTAACCGTTCCCGTTAACGGCAAAGATCTCATACTCGAATACGGTAAATTTTCCGAACAAAGTAACGCGGCGGTTCTCGTCACCTACGGCGACACCATGGTCCACGTGACCACTGTCATGGGCAAATCCGATACTACTCTATCCTATTTCCCGCTCTCCGTCGACTTCGCCGAAAAGCTCTACGCCGGCGGCAAAATTAAAGGCTCTCGCTGGGTCAAGCGCGACGGCCGTCCCAGTGACGAGGCTATCCTCAAAGGCCGCATCATCGACCGCTCCATCCGTCCGCTTTTTCCTAAAAACGTCAAACGTGACGTCCAAGTGATCGCGACCGTCCTCTCTGCCGATGGCGAGAACGACGCCGATATGCTCGGGCTGGTCGGTACCTCGGCCGCCCTGCACATTAGCAATATCCCTTGG
Source organism: uncultured Pseudomonadales bacterium (assembly GCA_964491465.1). Taxonomy (GTDB): domain Bacteria; phylum Patescibacteriota; class Microgenomatia; order UBA1400; family UBA12108; genus UBA12108. Next base: position 2,645 of record CAZBFT010000056.1, on the reverse strand, counting down.
GATGGACCTATCGCCGGTGTCCGCGTCGGTATCGTCGACGGAGCTATGGTTGCCAACCCCACCTACGAAGTGAGGAAAACTTCCAAACTCGACCTCGTGGTCTCAGGTAGCAAAGAGGCCATTGTCATGGTCGAAGCGGGTGCTAATGAAGTAACCGAAGAAGATACGCTCCGTGCGCTCCAGTTCGCTCACGACGAAATCAAAAAAATCGTGGCCGTGATCGAAGATTTCCGCAAGCAGGTCGGCAAAGAAAAATTAGCGTTTCCAATTATCGAAACTGTTCCTGCCGAACTACGTTCAGAAGTCACCAAAAAAATTCGCGCTGATCTTCAAAAGCGCTTGGGAGTTCCTGGTTGTGAAGACGGCCTAGTCGAAAGTTTCGTCGATTCCCTCAAAGATAGTTATCTGGAAACTCTCGATGTCAAGCAGCTAGCCGAGATCGTCCACGACGTGCTCGGAGAGGAAACTCGGGCCATGACTATCAACAAGGGCACCCGGGTTGACGGCCGCAAAACCACCGATATCCGCCCGCTCGAGGCCGAGGTTGACATCTTGCCCCGCCCGCACGGCAGCGCCATGTTCAAACGCGGTCAAACCCAAGTGCTCTCAATTGCCACTTTGGGTGCACCCTCCCTGGGTCAAATTTTGGAAACCATGGAGACCGAGACAGTCAAACACTATATCCACCACTACGCCATGCCTCCTTACGCCAGTGGCGAAACCGGCCGCTTTGGCGCCCCCGGCCGCCGCGAAATTGGCCACGGCGCGTTGGCTGAGCGGGCGATTATCCCCATGCTTCCCAGTGAACTAGAGTTCCCTTACACCATCCAGGTTGTGTCAGAGGTGATGAGTAGCAATGGATCTACTTCTCAGGCCAGTGTTTGTGGCTCCTGTATGGCCCTGATGGCCGCGGGCGTCCCCCTGAAAAAACCAGTTGCCGGCATTGCCATGGGACTTATGACCGACGGAAAAAAGAGCGTGGTTTTGACCGACATTGCCGGCATCGAAGACCACGTAGGCGACATGGACTTTAAAGTAGCTGGCACGAAAGACGGCATCACCGCCCTGCAAATGGATATCAAAGTGAGCGGCATTAGTTTTGAAGTCTTGACCCAGGCGCTGAGCCAAGCCAAAGATGCCCGTATGGAAATCATGGACGTTATGCTCAAAGCCATTCCTGAGCCCAGGAAAGAATTAAGCAAGTACGCGCCCAAGATCGTCCAGTTCGAAATCGAAAGCGGCAAAATTGGTGAGGTCATTGGCCCCGGCGGCAAACACATCAAAGCTATCATGGCCGACTGCGGCGTCCAAGTCGACATCGACGATGCTACCGGTGTCGGGAAAGTCACCGTCAGTGGCGTCGACCCAGCTGGCATGGACAAAGCCGTGACCTGGATCAAAGGCATGGTACACGTTCCCGAGCCCGGCGAAGAATACGACGGTACCGTCACTCGTGTCGAAGGTTATGGCTGCTTTGTCGAATTCTTACCTGGTAAGCAGGGTTTGGTTCACGTTTCCCGCATGAGCACCGAATATGTCCAAGATGCTTCTAGCGTTGTCAAAGAAGGCGACAAAGTACACGTCTGGGTCAAAGGTGTAGACGACATGGGTCGCACCGATCTCTCCATGGTCCCGCTCGATCAGCTCAAACCCGAGGCTCCCCGCGAACCACGTTCCGGTGGCTTCGGTGGCCCAAGGCGTGGTGGATTTGGCGGTGGTCGTGGTGGCGATCGTGGTGGCTTCCGTCCTCGTCGCTAAACCTGCTAAACTGATCGCATGAACTCTCAGATCAGGTTGTTAGTTGTTGGATTAGCCCTCCTTTTAAGTCTCGTCGCCTACAAAACCTATCAGAAGTATTCCACACTTAATTCCATCAATTCTTACGAGTCATGTATCAGCAGCGAAGAAACCTATATAGTACATGACGTTTATCCACCCACTTGTGTTACTAAGCTTGGAGCTAGTTTTACCAAAATAATACCTTCGCCCACTCCTTACATACCCTCCACTGCTGACTGGATTGTATATAACAACCAAATCTGGCGTATATCTTTTAAATATCCTCCTACCTGGAAAATAAAGGAAATCGGCCAGGAAATCAGGATATATCCTGACGGATATATTCCGGGGACGTACTTTACACTTATAAACACCACGCAAAGCTTTGACTCTATCCTCGCCGAAAAATCTCGTATTCTCCAATGTAATTTTGACAGTAGCAGTACAAATGAAAGGGGTGAGTACCAGAACATTAAAACCCAATATGCATATAGTGAATGCGGAGAGGGCGCACCCCATGGGTTTTATTATCTTTATGTAAATACTAGCAATATCGTTATCGAACATAGCTTTAATGACTCAGGGTCATTTGACAGTGTTGGAGCTATACTTTTTACTTTCCACTTCACCGACTGATCTGTAGTACAATTTTGCTATGGAACCAAATACTGCTCCCATGCCTCCGATCGAAACCACACCTGTTTTGCCCACGCAACCGGATCCTACTCCGGTCGCCAAGTCAGCCCGACTTCACCCACCCCAAAAACTCCTTCTTTTTGGCGGCATCGCTATCGTTCTCATGACTTTGGCCGGCGCTGTAAGTGTCCTAACTCGTTCTCGCCAAGCCCCCAACGCGACTCCTTCCG
>CAZBFT010000055.1:0-5424 GCA_964491465.1 uncultured Pseudomonadales bacterium | reverse complement strand
AATAAATCGAGGGTGTCGTTGACGGGTGAGATGGTGCCGGCATTGAGGCGCCAGTAGTTGGTGGCGCCAGCCGGGCAGTTGGCGCCGCTGACGTCACAAACCAAGTTGCCGTTTTGGGTAAAGGCGACGGCGTAGGCATTGTCCCAGGGTGTGCCAGAAGATCCAAGGTTGGCACTACCGGCGCCAAGCGTGGGAATCAAGTCGTCGTCGGTGCCAAAAATAAGGCTGCCGCCGGCAGAGTCGATGGTAATATTGCCCGAGTCGTTGCTGATGGTGCTGGCTCCGGCAATTTGGAGTTTGCTGGTTGGGTTGCTCACGCCGATCCCGACGTTGCCGTTACTTTTGACAACAAAACGGGATTCGCCGGAGGAACTGGCGGTAAAAATGTCGCCGCTACCGGATTGGTCCACAATGAGGGAGGCCAGACTAGTGCTGCCAGAGATAGAGGCTACCGGGATGGTCCCGAGACTTGAGCGAATATCCAGAGTCGCTAGCGGGGCAGCTGTCCCGATACCGAGCCGATTACTGCTTCCGTTGAGAAAGAGAGTATTGCTATCGATGTTCCAGGTGTTGCTGCCTAGGGTGGTGGCCAGTTCGGAGCCGGCAAAAGCAAAGCTGGCATCGTTGTCGGTACCAAAGGTCAAGGGAGCAGAGTCGGCTAGGTACAGGCCGGCGATCTTGTTGGCTCCGGCCGAGGCACTATTGCCCAAAACTTCGCCGCCGGTTGGATAAATGTAGGCGCCTCCGTCGGTCCAGGAGTTAGTGATTGAGCCAAAGTCGGTGACACAGTTGGTTTCGCCGTCGCCGGTGCAAAACTTGGCGCCTTCGAAGGTGTCGTCCGAAACAGCATTATTATAAAGAGAAACTCCCGAACTAACGTAAAGATCAGCTCCCATGGTGGTGAGTCCGGTATCGTCGACGCTGAACTTGCTAGTGGGGGAAGATCCAGATAGGAGATCTAGTAGTTTAAATCCGGTGGTGTTGGTGGCGGCGGTGCCGGTAATTAGGGAGCCGGTGGTGAGCTGGGCGTTACTGACGTTAAAAAAGTTGGTGGAGGTGGTGTTGCCGTTCACATTCACCTGGCCAGTGCCATCGGGGGCGAGGATGATGTTGCCATTAGTTCCGGTGGTAGTAACTAGCGAAAGGGATGGGGCCGAGATTTGAAAAGTGCCGGAAACTCCTTTTAATCTTGGGGACTGCTCTCCCACAATGATCTCTCCCCATTGGTTCATGGGGACGACGGTATTTCTAATGGCGCTGACCGTGGCGCTGATGGGGAATCCCTGGAGGGTTTCGGCATTTAAGGCGTAGGCGACGGAGGCGATCTGCTGGCGCGGAGTCAAAGTTTCGGCTCCGACCGTCACCTCTAGATATACGTTGGCATTTTCGGTAAAGACGGAGCTGGTGATCGCACTGCCGCAAGTGCTGCCAATTTGGCTACTAAAGACGCCGTCGCTGTCGGGAGTGATACTGCAAGTGCCGCTACTATATAGTTCGGTGCCGACGCTCGCAGCATCAAATAATTTGAAGACAAAGTTGGTGGCTGAGGTAATGGGGGTCCCGGCGGCATTTTCTAGGCGTCCTTGAAAGGAGATTTGGCGATTGGGAGTGACGGGAGTAGAGGGGTAGGCTTGAGTGAGCCGAACGTCGCGGCTAAACTGGCGATAACCAAAGATGGCTAGGGTAGCGGTAAAGAGGAGAAGGATCCCCAAGAAAAGAGCATTGCGGTAATTCCAGGTTTTCACGAAAGAATTGGTTTCAGGGGTGGAGGATGGGGGTAAAGTGGTCGAATTTGGTATATTCGGCAAGTTGTGAGTTGCAGAAAAGCTATCGGGTGGATGGATATGGGGGTAAGTGGATTGGTACCAATCAGCAAAGCGGCTGAGTGACCAACCTTTGCGCTCAATTGTTGACGCGATGACGGGTGTTGAATCAGATAGATGAGACAGATACTTTTGAATGTTTTGTGAGGTTAGCAGCTGGCCAAGATTACTGCCAACGTGGTGCATCTGTGCCCAATCTAGGTAGCGATTAATATCCGATTTATAGGACTTAATAGTTAAAGGTGAGAGATGATTCTGCTTGAGATAGTTCAGGAAGGGTTTGAGGTAGTGCTCGGAGAGGGAGGGGGTAGAGAGAACTGGTCTGAAAGCCAGGGTGACTGGGTTGGGGATTGCGTAGGTGGCAGCCAGGAAGCCACCAAATTGCCGAAGAGCAGCTGAGCCTCTCTTGGCTAAAGTGGGATTAGCCAACAGTCTGCCAAGGTATTTTTGGTAGGTGGCGGGAGACTTAAGGATGCTTAGATCGACTACTGGGAGTGACTCGAGAAATTTGCGGATATCTCCAGCATAGAGCTTGCGCGAGACGGACCCTAGATTTTGGCTAAGGAGAAATTTTTTGAATGAGGTGAGCAGGTTGGTGAACATACTTCGGTAAGCTCAGTATAAATCTGGTGGTTATACTTAGTTATACGCGCTTATATCACTATAATAATAAATACAACTCGGTGTCAATAGTCTGGGAGAGCAATATATACCGCAAGTTGATTGCGGGAATTATTTCACGCATTTACACTTGAGTTAGTTAGAAAACTGCTCGCATGTGGTTCGGCGTAACTCTTTTTGCTAGTGAGAACTCGCTAATCGCTCTGGCTACACCCGCCTGCAACGCTATGCGTAGCTTTGCGGGCAGGCTGCGCAAAAAGAATATACGCCTGCACCTAGTCGCTCGCTCTATCTGCATATTGACACCATATACCCCCGTAGGGTATATTGGGCAAATGGAAGACAAAATCTTGGTAAGACTTAAGCGGATACGGGGGCAGGTAGAGGGAATTATCAAAATGTACGAGGAGTGCCGGGAATGCAGTGATGTGGTGACGCAGATCGCGGCTGTCAGAGCAGCGCTCGGGGCAGTAGGGAAAGAGCTACTGACTAACGAAGCGGTGGCTTGCGTCAGAGAGAAGAAAAGCAGTAAACTCGACAAGTTGTTAAAACAGTTATTTGATATTACCTAAAGGAGTCATATGGCAGGAGCCAATACACAAACATTTACAGATCAAAACTTTGGGGATCAAGTCCTCAAATCAAATTTGCCGGTGATGGTAGATTTTTGGGCGACGTGGTGTGGGCCGTGCATGATGGCAGGACCGGTAGTGGACCAGTTGGCGGAGGAATATAAGGGTAAAATAGTGATTGGGAAACTGGATGTAGACGCCAATCCCGCCACGGCGGGACAATATGGAGTAGTAAGTATCCCGACAGTAATACTGTTCAAAGATGGGAAAGAGATCGGGCGCAAAGTTGGGTTTGCCGGACGACCCATGTATGAAAATTTGTTGAAAATGGCAGAATAGAGGTATGGTAAAACATAAGATTGCAATAATAGGGAGCGGGCCGGCAGGGTATGCGGCGGCCATTTACACGAGCCGGGCGGAGATTGATACTACCATTTATGCTGGGAGTGAGCCGGGCGGGCAACTGACCAAAACCACCGAAATTGAAAATTACCCGGGAGTGATGGGTAAAACGGGCCCAGAGTTGATGCTGGCGATGCAACAGCAAGCGGAAAAGTTTGGGGCCAAAATGGTGTATGAAACCGTATTAAGTATTAAGTATTTTGTATCAAGCAAGAAACATTTACTGACAACAGAGACTGGTGAGCAAGAGTTTGATGCGGTGATACTGGCGATGGGAGCGTCATCACGCCTGCTAGGAGTGGGAGAAGAGCGATATTGGGGTAAGGGATTTAGTACCTGCGCGGTATGCGATGCGGCTTTTTACCGAGGCAAAAATGTGTATGTGGTAGGGGGCGGGGACGCGGCGATCGAGGACGCGTGGGCACTGACCAAATTTACCGATCGGGTGACTATGCTGGTGCGGGGAGAAGTTTTCCGCGCGAGTCGCGCAATGCAGAAGCGAGTCAGTGAGAACCCGGACAAGATCAAAGTGAGGTGGAAGACCAATTTGAAAGGAATCAAGGGAGAGAGAGTCGAAAAGTTGGTGTTGGACGTTTCCGGGAAAGAAGAGATTGTGAGTGCCGACGGGTTGTTTTTTGCGATCGGGCATATTCCCGCCACTGGATTTTTACAGAGATCGACGGTGGAGCTGGATACAGAGGGATACATAAAAGTGGGAAATGAGGGGTGGCCGACCATGACCAATGAGCCAGGCGTGTTTGCGGCTGGGGGCTGTGTGGATCACCGTTACCGCCAGGCGGCGACGGCGGTAGGTATGGGAGTGTCGGCGGCACTAGATACGGAGCGATGGCTGGAGTCCCAACATGACTGACGTTTATCAACAGTCGGTAGAATTACATCGGAAAAACCAGGGGAAGCTGGGGGTGGCGCCGACGGTACAAGTAAAGGACAAAAGTGATTTGTCGCTCGTGTACACGCCGGGAGTGGCGCAAGTATCGCGGGAAGTGGCAAAGGACAAGAACCAATCATTTGAGCTGACGTGGCGGGGTAGGTGTGTGGCGGTGGTCTCCGATGGGAGCGCGGTACTGGGGCTCGGCAATATCGGTGCCGAGGCGGCCATGCCGGTGATGGAAGGTAAAGCCATGTTGTTTAAGCAGTTTGGTGGGGTAGATGCAATTCCATTGTGTGTGGACTTGCATACGGCAGATGAGCTAGTGAACTTTGTGAAAGCGGTGGCGCCCAGCTTTGGCGGAATCAACCTGGAGGACATCGCCTCACCGTTGTGTATCGAGGTAGAAGACAGGTTGCAGGATATCGGGATCCCGGTGGTGCATGATGACCAACATGGGACGGCTATCGTCGTCACGGCGGCAGTGACCAATGCCACGAAAGTAGTCGGGAAAAGATATGAGGAATTGAAAGTAGTTATTTCCGGAGCGGGCTCGGCAGGGCTGGCTATCTCCCAAATGCTTCTGTCGATTGACAGATTGGGGGGAAAATTGGTATCGATCGCAGGGAAAAAAGTCAAAGACGTTACGTTGGTAGATTCCAAGGGGATAATCGTGGCGGGACGCGAGGGGGTCACAGGCTGGAAGGAGCAGTGGGCGGCAGTGACCAATCCGGAAAAGCGGACAGGAGGGATAGTGGAAGCAATGCGGGGAATGGACGTATTTATTGGGGTCTCGCAAGGTGGGACGGTCACGACCGAGATGGTCACCACGATGAACAAAGATGCGATCGTGTTCGCCATGGCCAACCCGGATCCGGAAATCCTGCCGGACGCGGCGAAGACGGGCAGAGCCAGGATTGTGGGCACTGGCAGGAGCGACTACCCCAACCAAGTCAACAACTCGCTAGTATTCCCAGGACTTTTCAAAGGATTACTGCAAGCTAGGGCAGTTAAGGAGACAGTCGGGGTGCGCCAAGCGGCAGTGGCTGCCTTGTCCGGCTTTGTCGAGCCGACGGCCGAGAAAGTGCTACCCAGTATGTTTGATCCCGGCCAGGCC
>CAZBFT010000054.1:2880-5473 GCA_964491465.1 uncultured Pseudomonadales bacterium | reverse complement strand
TCGGCCTCGGTGCCATCTTCGCAGAGGAAGGCGTCGCCGTGCTCGATGGGATTGATTAACCCACTGTCAATATTGAGGTAGTTTTCGCATTTGACTACCGTGACTGCGTAGCCTTTGGCTTGCAGGAGCATAGCCAAACTACTGGTGGTGATACCTTTACCGAGACTGGAGAGGACGCCTCCACTAACGAAAACAAATTTGGGAGAATGATTGAGTTTGATCCCGATGGATGCCTTCGGCATCATACGGGACTTGCGTTTCACTTCAGGCGGCATAGTTTATTTTACTACAAAATTTCACTTTGGGGGGTGGAAGAGTCTTCAAAAAGTGCATAGAGGTCGGTGTGGTAGTCACCCTCGCCGACAAAGGTGGCCTCGCCACGGAGAATTTTTTCGTAGGGTTGACAAGACTTGCAACCGTCGGCTCCTGCTGGACACTTGAATCGCTCAAGTTGCCTAGCCAACTTGATCTCTTTGCCGACTTTGAGGACCAAGTCATGACAAGTATCTAGTTTGGGCAGCTGTTTCTCGACTGGCATGTCATCGCGGGCCACGTACCAGTAACTGGCCTTTTTTATCTCTTTGGTCTGGCAGTTGTGGGCGAGCAAATAGTAAATGGGGAGCTGGAGCGAGTCCACACTTTCTTCCCCTGCCCCGGTTTTAAAGTCGATAATGTGGATAGAATCCTCAGGCTCTAGGTACTCGAGCCAGTCCAATTTGCCACAGAGGATCAGGTTGTCGCTCTCGGAGAGCCAGTAGTGGGGCAAGTCCATTTTTATCTTGACCGCGAGATTGGCAAGGGGGCCGGGATGAGCCGAAACACGATTGATCATAGCCACGCCTTTTTCGTAGTAATGTTTTTCGCTTTCGTCGTTGTCAAAACCACCCTTTTGACCGCTGTATTTGTCCCAGGCTTGACGGTAGCGTTCGAGCAGCGGGGTACGCAAGCGGTCTTTCACTGGGAGAATGGAAAGTGACTCCAAAACCTCGTGGACGGCACAGCCCAGGGCGAAGGCTGGGGAGGTGATCGCCAATTTGTGGCCGGTGCGGGGATCGCGATAGAGGGTACTGAGGTAATAAGCGCGTGGGCATTTTTTGAAAGTGGAAATGGACGAGTGGGAAAGCCAGACAGCAGAATATTTATCCATGGGGTTAGTATATAGTATTGAGTATATGGTATATAGCTGGGGGAAAAAGCTAAAACTGATTTTTTACAATTTTTATACCAGCGGGGCATTTAGGATTTTGATTGGATGTTACATGCTTGCCTTAGTGGGTGGGCTGGGGTGGTTGGCTTTTGAGCAACACAATGCCCAACAAGTTTTGGTAGCGCAGGTAAGCGAGAGCAGTAAAACAGCCGAGGCACTTACCCAAACGGCACAAGAATACGAAAAACTGAAAAACGAGGATCAGGTCGCGATTAATGCGAGTCTGAGTGCCGAGATCGCCAATATTCAAAAAACGTATGCAGCAGGAGCAAAGCTGTTTGAACAGCGGGCTGACTTGGCAATAACTGTCGGGAAAATTAGTAATGTGGACAAGGAGCTAGCCAAGTACTTGAACTTGCTGGGAGACAAAAAATGGCAAGAAGCGAATGAGGAGGTAGAGAAGGTGCAAACGGAGATAGACAAGATTGTAGCGGCTAGTATCCCCAAGGTCACGACACCAGCCCTAACTAGTGCGACTGTCAGCAACTCATTACCTGGGAGTGGCTATAGCCGGCAAAAAGTGTCCACTGGACGAGGCGAGTTTGTGGTTGCGATGGTAGTGGCGCCGGGGGCGAGGGTGGTGATCGAAACAGCAGGAGATGGCGACTGTGGGAATAATTGCCCGACCAAAAGCCTGGCGGAGCACGTAGCGGCCAGCGGTGGATTTGCCGGGATTAACGGGGCATATTTTTGTCCACCGGATTACGCGCAGTGTCAGGGCAAGGTAAATACGTTTGATACACTCGCAGTGAATGGCAGGACGAAGGCGGTGTTGAACCGGGCCAACAATGTGTATTCAGTAGTGCCACTGGTAGTTTCTAACGGCAGTAGTTTGTCGTTTTATGACCGGACTGTTGACTGGGGAATTAACACTGGTGGATCCGGAGCATTGGCCAATTACCCCAGACTCTTGCGTGACGGCAATACTGCGACAAGTGAGGAGAACGGTAAGGGGACAAGGGGATTTATCGGGGTGAAGGATGGGAATATCGTGATCGGACACGTGTTTGGGGCTTCTTTTGCAGACACAGCTGAAGTACTTAAAACTTTGGGACTCCAAAATGCGCTCAATTTGGACGGGGGAGGCAGCAGTGCCTTGTGGGATGGCGGATATAAGGTGGGACCAGGACGTGGTTTGCCGACAGCAATAGTGCTTGTACGGTGATGTAGGTAGAGTAGATAAATAATGTAATTAAGGTAATTAAGGTAATATCAGACTTTCTAGTACCGAATAGCCAAGACCCAATGAAAAAAGGGCGAGCGCACCATAAATAAATCCCAAGGTTATCTTTTCGCCAAGTGATTTTTTTTCTGGAAAAAGTTCAGGGTTACTCACGAGGAATTTGTCGTAAAAGACGGCGGATTTCATTCGTGCGCGGGTAGGTG
>CAZBFT010000054.1:0-2870 GCA_964491465.1 uncultured Pseudomonadales bacterium | reverse complement strand
CCAAAAAGCTCGCGAATGATTAAACTCTATCAAGTGACAGAGTTCGTGGACAACCACATACTCCACGATCTCGACAGAGGTGTAGGCCAGATGTAAGTTGAAGGAAAGGACGCCACGCGGCGAGCAGCTTCCCCAATATGTGCGGACGTGGGTGTAACGGATGCTTTTGGGGATTAGGGATAAGAATGTGGAATATTGGAGAACGTATTTTTGAATTAAACTTTTTAAGCTCGAGTCGGAAATAAAGCGGATGGGTGCGGGATTGGGCTTGGCGGTTTCAACGAGTCTTTTGTTAATCCAGCGGGATTTGCTCGCTACAAAGCGGTCGATCAGGAACTTGGGATAAAAGTAGGGTGCGCGGACTACTAGCTCGCCTCCCCTACTAACTTGGAGTGAAACGCTAGTACGACGGCTGCGGACGAGTTGGTATTGCATGCTGATTAGCTTATCACTTACCAAATGCTATGGCATCTCTTACATGCCCTTGTGAGCCCAGCATTGAGGCGTAAGTGAGCGTGTATTCGCCCCATTTGTCGTTGAGAGTGTCGAGAGCTTGAGTGAGTTGCTTTTCTTGCACCAAATCTTTGAGACAACTTAATTGGCCGCTATCTTGGGTCAGGCCAAAGCAAGTAAAGGCGATCTTTTTAACCAGAATTTTGGGGGCGGATTGCTCATAGAGAGCCAGGGCGCAGGAGAGCAGGTCGACGTCGCTAAAGAGAGGATGGTGTAACTGGTGGCCGGTATGCCAATGGGAGCGATCATCAAAGCGGAGAGCTAAGTGGATGCCACTGGCCACGTAGCCGTGGGCGCGGAGGCGGCGGGCAGCTTTGGCAACCAACTTGGCGAGGATGGGCCGCCACTCGTCGTAGCTCATGGGGCGTGGGAGGACGTAGGACTGGCCAAAACTGCGGCGGCGAAATTCAATATCGTCGAGCTCGTAACCGCGCAGGCGGGTATACCAATAACGGCCTAAGGTAGACTGAAAAGCAGATTTGAGAGTTTGGATGGAAGCTTCCACAAATTGGGCGGCGGTAAAAACGCCGACACGATTGAGCCTGGCCTCATTGCGCACGTTGATGCCACAAAAGTCCTGGAGTTTTATCCTTCCATAAATTTCACTATAGTTATGGTGGTCAATCACGTCAAACCCGTCTGGCTTGTGGAGACCGGAGGCCAATTTAGCCAGGATTTGGTTGGTGGAAACGCCGATACTAACGCGGAGGCAGTCTCCTATTTCGGATTTGAGCCTTTGTTTAATCTGTTGGGCGGATTCTATCGTGGTAAAACATGACTGAGTAAAGTCGAGAGCGAATTCGTCAATGGATTTGCTGATGGTGTGAGCAGAATACTCCCCCACCAGCTGACCGATGGCGTGATGAACCTGGCGGTATTTGTCGGGATCGGCTTCGCGCACGATTAAAAAGGGGCAGAGCTGCCTCCCATCGGCCACAGTCATGCCCGTTTTAATACCGTACAACTTGGCCTCTACGCTGGGGGCTAGGATACAACCATATGGCCTGGCGCTCGCTGCCACGGCGACGGGGTTGCCGCGCAAAAGGTGATTAGCTTGCTGCTCGACGCTAGCGAAACAACTGTTTAAATCAATGTGCATGATGGATGGCAAGGCAGGATTAAAATTAGTCGGGCAGGCCATCGCTCACCTCCTCGAGCGTCCAGTTGAGAGAGTCGGCGTTGAGGTTGAGCCGGAAAAAGAGGTTGCCACCGACTACTGAGAAAACGTGGTGGCGAGTGATGCCGTCGCGGTAGGTGTGGCGGAGGCCGATTTTGTCTACCGTGTAAGTGCGGCCTGACCAGCGCAGAGCCGTAGGTTTGACCTCGCGGGATTTGTGATTGAAGGTGAGAGAAACGGAAACAGGTTCGGATATTCTTTGGATCATGCTTTATTTATAAACCGAAGCAGACCCGAATGTCAATCACTATTTGACTAGTCTTATATAATTATAGTTATGTCTGATGAAGTATCGAGTTTCCCAAAGCAACGTTGCCTAGATAAGATAGATATCCAACAGCAGATAAGAGATGAATACCGGAGGGCTTCGTTAGAGGCAGATACGTTTGCATTGTTCGTGGCCATGGGTATATCGGTAGATAATCCTGCAACGTGGTTGTTGGCAATTCCTTTCCTGGGATTTGTGTGTTTATCGGCGCGCGCGATATGGAAGTCGGCGAATTTGAGTAGACAGTTAAGCACCCCTGACGTTGGGAGTCGAAATTAATTAACGACTAGACTATTCGACAACTTCCTTGGGTATGAGAAGGTGGATAATTTCTTTTTGCAAGGATTTGGTGTAGTTGATGCCAAAAGGGAGTTTGAGCTCCCTGGAGCCGTGACCATTTTCAAAAATGAGAGTAATTTGGTCATCACCCCGGTTGTCTTGCAAGAGTTTGTTGAGGGCGAGCAGGGTGGCCTTGCTAGTGCCATGGGGGACGTGGATAGTGTTAGCGTCAGCAGTATGAGCAGTGGGCGCAGTGGGAGCAGTATCGGAGACGGCGGTGATGGAATCGACAATGAAGGAGAGCCTGTCCTCGCGTTCTTCCACCTTGCCTTTGACCATGACGACACTATTGGGGATGAGGATGCTTTTCACTTCGGCGTAGGTCTTAGGGAAGACTACGGCCTCGATTTCACCTCCTTCGTCGGTCAAGGTCAGGAATGCCATTTCCTGCTGTTTGGTTTTGGTGATGACAGTTTTGCTGGTTTTGATGATGGCAGCAATGGTAGCTTTTTGGCCTTTTTTCTCCAGTAAATCCCCGATTGTGGTAGTCCAGTCGTTACGAGCTTTTTTAAGAATTTTTTGGCTGGGATGTTCGCGCAAGTAAATCCCCAGGAGTTCGCGTTCCATCTCCAT
>CAZBFT010000053.1:5485-5853 GCA_964491465.1 uncultured Pseudomonadales bacterium | reverse complement strand
AGTTACTACAGGACGACTAAGAAGAAAAAGCTTGGATATTCAACTTGAATTGCTAGAAAAAGCAATTATGGTTAATGCGCCAACCAGCATTGCTCTAACTTTCTGTGATCATATAGATAATGTTGAGGGAGTTATTGGACAAACAACAAGCATATGTGGTGGATTATGTTATATTAAAAACAAAATGCCAAAAAAAGTTGATTTCCACCTTCACACCAAATACTCCCGCGATAGTCACTCTGATATTGGCGAAGTCCTCTACTTTGCCAAACGCAACGGCCTGGATGCAGTCGCCATCACCGATCACGATACACTGGAAGGTAGCCGTGAGGCCAGATCCGTGCGGACCGAACACGACGTTGAGATTA
>CAZBFT010000053.1:1583-5475 GCA_964491465.1 uncultured Pseudomonadales bacterium | reverse complement strand
CCACGTTATCGCCCTGGGCCTAGATGAAAATCTCAGTTTCCACGATATTCCCTCGGCAATCAACACCATCAAAAACGCCGGGGCCACCATCATTCTCCCGCATCCTTTTCGGAGTGGTACAGGACTCATGACTTTGGTCCTAGAAGAGCTGGTTAGCCCAAAGGATTGTAGCTATGTCCTCGAGCACACTACCTATATCGAAGGCTTAAATACCAAAGATAAACAAAAGAGCGTCGAGCAAACTTTCACCTGGCTTCTCTCTCAGGGCAAGCCCTTGACTGCCGGGACCGACGCCCACTCTCCCGAGTATATTGGGACTTGTTATGCCGAGGTAGATGACTTGCCCAAGTGGCTGAAAGGTCAGGGAACCAATAGTCGTCTTGTCGCCTACGCCAATTCGCCCAAGCTTGGTTCCGCCGCGGATCTCGCTGTCCATCTGCAAACTGGCAATGACGTCAATTACTATGGACTGCCTACAGAAGATTTTTACAAAGACTGGCGCAAAAGCCGCAGTAACATCGCCAATATGCTGACCCGCGCCCATCGTTATTCTCTACAGTTAATTCAAGATCAACTTTCTTTAGCCTCGATCTAGGTCGTCCCATGTCTATACTTCCTCAGGTTACTTTGGTCACCACTTTTAAACCCCAAACTGGGGTGTTCCAGTATCTCCAAGAAAATGCACTCTGTAGCTGGTTGGCACTCAAACCTCAACCGGAAGTGTTGATTGTGGGCGAAAGTGCCGGAGTTGACCGCTTGGCCAAGAAATATGGGGTTAGATATATCCGAAACGTCCGTACCACTCCTTCCGGAGTACCATTAGTTAATGATATTTTTAATCTAGCGATCAAACAGGGGAAATACGACCTTATTTGTTATCTCAACGGCGATATGGTTCTGGGTCAGGATTTTTTGGTTACACTTGGCCATGTGGATGCCCGAACTGATGACTATCTTTTACTAGGCCGTCGTCTTGATGTCGACATCCCCGCCCCCGTTGGTCAAGCTATGCTCACATCTCCCGAGTCGCTGTGCCGTCTTGCCGCAAGTTACGGCCGACTTCATTCCTACGACGGCATTGATTACTTTGTCTTTCGGCGCAATTTTTGGGATAACATTCCAGATTTAGCCATCGCCCGTACCCGCTGGGATAACTGGATGATTCACAATGCGCTCTCCCGCGGCAAGAAAGTAGTCGATTGCACTCGCGGCATCAAAGCCATCCACCAAAATCACGACTATAGCAGTATCCCGGGCGGACTAGATGGCAAAATTTTTCTCCGAGAAGCCGGAGCCAACGAAAAAATTACCGCCAACGCTTTTGCCTCGATCGTTGACGCCAATTATCTCTTCTTTGCTGGTATCTGTTGGCGGCTGCCCAATATCATTGTCCACTTACGCAAACAGTTGTGGTACTATACAAAAATACTACAGTCGTTTAGTGCTAGAAAGTAATATTTATCATGCAAACCAAGAAAATTTCCTTAGTCGGGCTTGGTAAATTGGGTCTGCCTCTAGCTCTCAGCTTTGCCAGTCGGAAAATTAAAGTATTGGGCGTAGAAATTAGTCGAAATTTGGTTGATTCAATCACCAAAAGAAAAGCTCCTTATTTTGAACCTGACCTGCAGACCTATCTCACCCAAACTGCCGAGTATTTGGAGCCTACCCTTAGCCACAAGCGCGCGATCGCCGAAACGGATGTGACGATCATTTTAGTTGCCACACCCTCTGACCGCCGGGGGAACTTTTCCAATCGCTATCTCTTAAGTGCTGCCCGCACTTTGGGTCGGGCGCTTAAGCGCAGTGGCAAAGCCTACCACGTCTTTGTGGTCAGCTCTACCGTCATGCCGGGTAGTTTGTATGGCCAAATTATTCCCGCGCTCGAAAAAGCCTCTGGCCGCAAATTAAATGAGGGATTTGGCCTTTGTTACGTACCCGACTTCGTGGCGATCGGGAAAGTGATCAAAGACTTTCTCAATCCAGATTTTATTTTGGTAGGCTCTGACAAGCCCGAAGACGGAAAATTGGTAGCAAACCTATATTCCCATATGGTCCAAAATCGCGCCCCCGTAGTTCCCACCTCACTAGTCTCTGCCGAACTGATCAAGGTTGCACTCAACAATTACTTAACTCTCAAAATCAGTTACGCCAACTTACTCGCCAACTTATGTGAACGGATCCCAGGCGCCAATGTCGACGAAGTAACCAACGCGATCGGTCTCGATCAGAGGATAGGCCGCAAATACCTCAAGGGAGGTTTGCGGTTTGGCGGGACCTGTTTCCCCCGCGATACCCGGGCCCTCTCCGTATTAGTCAAAAAGTATCAAGTCGAAGGCGCCTTGGTGACCGGCATGAACAAAACCAATGTTTTTCAAGATCGCAACTTATACCGCTTGATCACGACCCATCTTCGTACCCATCCGCAGCTGGCCATCGTCGGTCTTTCCTTCAAGCCTGATACTGCCGTAATGGAAGAGGCTGCCAGTACCGTTCTCCTCGATCGCTTACTCGCCGAACACGCAGACATCAAACCTCTGGTTTATGATCCGTTGGCCATGCCTTATGCCGAAAATTACTATGGTAGCAAGCTCTCCTACGCCAAATCACTGACTCAAGTCGCCAAACGCGCCGACTTAATCGTGATTTTGAACCCCGACGCCGCTTATTTGGATCTCGCCAAGTTACCCCTCAAAAGGAAAGCCGTCGTCATTGATTGCTGGCGATTACTTTTTGCTCACCCTCCCCAAAGCTGTACTTATATTGCCCTAGGCGTCCACCCGGCATAACCTACCTATGAGCAGCCTCTCCATCTACGCCAAAAACTACTTCAGTGCCAACGGTGAGGATGGGATTATTGCCGAGATTTTGCATAGGCTTCACCTTAAACGTGGTACCGCTATCGAATTTGGCGCCTGGGACGGCAAATTTGGCAGCAATACCTGTCATCTGGTCAAATCGAATCAGTGGTCTGCAATTTATATCGAAGGCGACAAAGAAAGATTCAAGTCGTTAAAGATCACAGCTCGGGAATATCGGCCTCGCCTCACGATTTTCAACCAATATGTCAAAATTAGAGGCCCTTTTTCACTTACCAATTTATTAGCCACCACTACTATTTCACCTCAATTTGAAATTCTCAGCATCGACATCGACTCCTACGACTACTGGATTTGGCACTCCATGCAAACTTACCGTCCATTTATTGTCATTATCGAGGTCAATAGCTCAATCTGGCCATTTCGATATTATGTCCATCCAGCTCACAGCAAACCTTCTGACTATCCCTTCTCCCAAGGCGACGGTTCGTCATTCCGTGCCACTTGCGAACTTGGTCGAGCCAAAGGCTATACTTTAGTTTGTCATACCGGTAACTGCATCTTTGTCCGCAATGACTTGGTACATTTACTCAACCTGCCATGGCATGAGCGTCTCTTTCCTATTTTGCTTTTTCGTTGGGACTGGATCAATAATCCCATATTCCGAATATTTCGCCAACTTACCCAACTTGTAGGTAGATCTAAACATAAAACTTAGACATAGAATATGTTCACGACCACTGGGATTCAGGCTGCTCTTGTTAGTTTGTTAGAGGTCTCAAAAAGTTCTACTTAACTTGCTTGGCTATCCAAGCGTAAGTTTTGGCCAAACCCTCTTCCAAAGTCACTTTTGGCACCCACCCAAGCGTCTGCTTAAGTAGGGTATTGTCCGAGTTGCGTCCACGCACACCTTGGGGCTTGTCCAGCAAGTGTTTTTTCACAATTTTTTTCTTGGCGATACCCGCTACCAGATCAAACAGATCGTCGATCGCAATCAGACGATCAGAACCAATATTGAGAGGTTGGCTATAATCCGACTCCATCAGTCGGTATACGCCCTCTACACAATCGTCCAC
>CAZBFT010000053.1:0-1573 GCA_964491465.1 uncultured Pseudomonadales bacterium | reverse complement strand
CCATCTTTGGCTTTGGCCAATTTGCGACATACTGCCGCCGGCGCTTTCTCTCTCCCCCCGTCATAAGTTCCCTCTGGTCCATATATATTGTGGAAGCGGGCGATCCTAACTTCCAGTCCATGGTCAATCATATAATCGGTAAAGAGTCGTTCTGAGAAGATTTTCTCCCAGCCATACTCATTATCTGGATCTGCTGGGTAGGCATCCTCTTCTTTTAGCGCGGTCACGTGCTCATCAACTTGTTTGGAAATCGGGTAAACACACGCGGAAGATGAATAAAATATCCGCTTCACTTTATTTTGCTTACAAGCTTCGGCTACATTGGCATTTATGAGCACATTGTCGTGCATCACTTCTGCTTTGACGACTTCGATAAATCCCACTCCTCCCATATTTGCCGCAAAATTGTATACCTTATCCATCCCCTCTGTAGCTTTGAGGGCATTTTCCTCGTTCCTCAGATCCAAGAGCATAAACTCATCAGCTTCATCAATCGGCGAATACTCTGGTTCTTTGATGTCCACCCCCCGGACAAAGTAACCTTTATTTTTTAAGTATCGAACCATATGGTGGCCGATAAACCCACCAGCACCAGTAACTAAGACGCGTTCAACTTTGGTCATACTTCTCCTTCTATGTAACAGGCAAACTCCACTCATTTTATGTACATTCATCCAAAAATACAAGCAGGTCAAACTCCTACATCAATCTTATGTAAACTAGCATATACTTCTCTTAATATGACACGCCGTCTTCTTGCACTTCTGGATAAACTCCGATGTTTGAGTTGCCACCATAAAATCGAATTCAGTTTACTGAATGAGGCCAATGGTTTTTTCGTTTGTGCTCACTGCCACAACATTTATTTATATTCTCGAAACATATTTTCTTTTCTCCCCAATGGCCACCTTACCCGCGCTCAATATTCCGACTTCTTTCATCGTTACCACTCATATTTCCAAAAACATCAATCACAAGCAATCCTTTTCCGTCAGTTTATGCAAAAGCTGCCTGTCAGTAGGGGACCACAATGGGAGGATGAAGATGTTGAATACTGGGATGATTCTTACCGCAAAATTATCTCTAAAATTTCCCCAACTAGCTCGCATCTGCAGAAGGTTTGTGGCTTACGCAATTACTCCAGGGAAAAATACCTCTACCAAATTTTACGCAATCATCTCAGGTCTGACGATTGGATATTGGAAATCGGTTGTGGAAACGCAGCAACCACTCGGATGCTCCTGCCACCAGCGCACTACCCATATAACTATGTTATGAGCGACTACTCACTCAATGCCCTAAAACATGTGCAAGATTGTCTTCCCAACCAATCTAACGTTTTCTACGTTCAATGTCTTGGCAGCGAACTTCCCTTCACCGACCACAGTCTTAGCCACTTGCTTTGTCTAGGAGTCCTTCATCATATGCCAGCCAAAGAAAATCATGTTTCAGATCTAGTGCAAAAGATCCAACATGGCGGGTTCTTAGCACTTGACGAAGTTTATCGTCTTAAGGGTTATTTGCCCACTTTCATGCATAAGTTAACCAAATCGATCTTTGAACCCAGCCAAAG
>CAZBFT010000052.1:4702-6003 GCA_964491465.1 uncultured Pseudomonadales bacterium | reverse complement strand
CTCCCCGATCGGCGGGCACGTCCAAGCTGGGGAGCGTATCGAAGACGCTCTCTGCCGCGAATGTCAGGAAGAAGTCGGCTACAACCCGGTCGAGCTCAAATTTATCGGCTCAACTATTTTCAGTCGCGAGGTGATCGGCCGCAAAGAAAACCACTTATTTCTGGTTTATCAAATCACATGCAATGTGAATCCCACTCTCAACCACGAATCCGTTGGTTTCCGTTGGTTCTCTGTCCCCGAGATCCAGCAAACCCTCCACTCTTCCCCCCAAACTTTTGGCGCCGCCTGGCACCACGTGTTCAAAAGCATCTTTCCCGAAATTTATCAGTCGTTGTAAAAACAATCTCCAAAAAGTAATAGAATAGCAAGGTGAGGAGATTGACAAACGATATAAATATGATAAATTTGTCATAATGATTAAGTGAAAATCATTACAGATTCGCGTGTCGATAAACAAATCCTGAGGCTAAACCAAAAAGATCAGGCAAAAATTAACGAATACGTGGAGCTTTTTAGAGAATACGGTTTTGGCTTGAGCCAAAAATACCTAAAAAAGATTAACAAATTAGTTTGGGAGTTAAGACCAGGATCATGGCGAGTCTTTATTCTGGTAGTTAAACCAGATTGCTACATAATTCATTTGATGCGCAAGCAGTCGCAAAAAATGACAAAAGCAACTAAAAAATTTATTGAACAACGAATTAAGGAGTATATATGAGCAAAAAAATAGACATCAGCAAACTTCGTACATGGGAAGAGGTCAGGGTAGACTTGCTCAAAGACCCCAAATTCCGCAAGGCATGGGCGGATATTCAGCCAGAATATCAACTTGCCCGTCAAATGATCGGTGCGCGGCTGAAAAGCAAGATAACCCAGAAAGAACTAGCAAGGCGAGCTGGTACGGATCAAGCGGTGATTTCACGCCTGGAAGCAGGGAATGCCAAACCTAGCTTTTCCCTCGTACAGAAAATCGCTACCGCCCTCAAAACCAACCTCACCTTCACCTTTACAGCTAACTAACCCTTGGCGCCGCCTGGCACCACGTCTATCAAAACTTATATCCTTCGATATACAACTAATACTTTTCTGGTCTAGACAAACACACCTTTCATCCTATAATAACAAGCATGACAGTCGAACAAGTTCGGGTAGATGGAATCCCATATATCATCTATCACAGTCCTCATGGCAAGGTAAAGCAAATTAATGCACGAGATGCTGAAATCGCGACAGCGGTTCGACTTGGGATTTATCAACAGCTGCAAGCTGCAATTATTCCCGATATTAAGAAAAGAACGAAT
>CAZBFT010000052.1:0-4692 GCA_964491465.1 uncultured Pseudomonadales bacterium | reverse complement strand
ATTTGGGGGTAAGGTTAGCTAAACACGGCTCTCTTGCTGAAGCAGCCTGCAGTCCCGATAGCGATCTCGACATGCTAGTTGTTTTTACCATCAGCGCTGGATACCCAAGTTGGCAAACCGATGCTGCGGACTTCTTCTTTACGCAACTATTGCGCGACAACTCTTCTGACAAGGATAGGCTATACGGAGTTAGTCACCAGAAGATATGGCTAGACTTCTTCGAAGCGTACTATGATGAGTCCACGGGGAAAACAAAAATTCTTCAATTTCCAGATTAACTTATCTTAAATTCTGGCATATTCACCATAGCTTTACTCAACCTTTGGCCATTTGCTTACTATTAACATATCATCATGTTTTCTGGGCATCTCCGCCCAAATCGCCTCGGTCACAAACGGCATAAACGGATGCAGCAACTTGAGTCCAGTTAGTAGTACATGTCGGAGCACACTCAAAGCCATCTCTTGATCTTGGCGGTCTTTCACTTGTTCTATATACACATCCGCCACCCGGTGCCACATAAATTCATAGATCGTGTCAGCCGCTTCGGAGAAACGGAATTTTTCCAGCAAACTCGTCATTTTTACTATTAACGCGTTCAAATCCGTCAACATCAGTTTATCTTCTTTTGCCACCTTCATCTCAGGCTCATAAAAAGGAATTTCTTTACCACATTTTTCTTGCATCATCAAGAAAAATCTCGCCATATTCCAAACTTTATTCGCAAAATTACGCATTGCCCGCACTTTGTCTTCGCTCAAAGGCACCTTCCCACCTTCCCCATTCCCAAATAGCAAGGACATCCGGAAAGCATCGGCTCCATATTTCTCGACCAAATCTATTGGGTTGATCACGTTCCCCTTGCTCTTACTCATTTTTTGCCCTTTGGCGTCAACCACCGCCGGCCAGAGATATACGTTTTTGAACGGCACTTCCCCGCGCACGTACAACCCAAACATCATCATCCGCGATACCCAGATTTTCAGGATGTCGACCATGGTCGCCATCACATCCGTGGGGTAACGGCTCTCGTACTCGTCATCTTTCAAAGTGACGAGCGGCCATTGCCCACTGGAGAACCACGTGTCAAATGTATCTGTCTCTTGCAAATATCCCTCGCCCGGCCTAGATTCACTTACCACGTATTTAGCATCTATCGGTGCCGACAATGTTTGTAGCCCCGCCTCAATTTCGCTCAGTCGATATGTCGTAAGCAGCTCGCCAATGTATCCCGATACTGGCTTTTTCTCTTTATCCAAAAACGTCACATGTATTCTCTGATTAACTGACTCCGCTGATTTGATGACTTCGCTGACTTGCCGATTAGCTGGTGTGCCGACCTCGTACCACGCCGGTATTCGTATCCCCCACGCCACTTGTCGGGATATGGGCCAATCATGCATGATCTCCATCCAATCCAAGATCTGTTTTTCAAATTTGGCCGGGAAAAACTTGGTTTTCTTTTTCTTAATAGCTTCTACTACCGGCGGCTTGAGCGTTTCTACTTCTATGTACCAGTTGGGTACGGTCATGGGCTCCATATCTCGCCCGCACTTGTAACAAGTTGCCACCGAGTGCACATAATCGCTCTTGGTTTTCTCTTCGTCCAGCAGTCCCTTTTCTCTTAGTCGCGCCACAATCGCTTCTCTGGCTTTCTTTACCGTCATCCCCGCCCACTCTCCCGCTGCGCTCGTCATCCGCCCGTTCATATCTATCCCCACAACTACCGGCAAGTTATGTTTTTTCGCCGCCGCGTAATCATTTTCGTCATGAGCTGGCGTCATCTTCACTACCCCAGTCCCAAACTTGGGATCCACAAACTCGTCGGCTACTATCCCCATCGGCTTGCCAGTCAGCGGGTTAGCTAGTTGTCGCCCCACTAGCCAAGCCGTTTTCTTGGCTTTGGGGTTCACCGCCAAATGAGTATCCACCATTATTGGTTCTGGCCGGGTCGTCGCCACCAGCACATATTCTGGTTCTTTACCCTTGCGGTCCAGCAGGGGATATCTGATGTAATAAAGGTAGTCCGGTCGCTCGACATAATTAATTTCCAGTTCGGCGAGGCTCGTACCACAATGAGTGCAATATTTCACCAAATAGTCGTCGCGGTACACCAAATTTTCTGCCTCCATTTTTTTAAAGGTTTCAAATACTCGCGTAACCACATGTGGGTCTAGGGTAAATACACTCCGCTCCCAATCGGCCGAAAATCCGAGCCGGCGGAACTGCTCGTAAATGAGCCCAGAGTTATCTTCTACAAACTTGGCCACATTTTGATAAAAAGTTTGCCTATCAAAGTCCAGTCGCGACTTGCCTTCCTTGGCCAAATGCTTTTCATACACAAACTGGGTTTCAAACCCGGCATGGTCACGTCCAGGGATCCATTGTGCCGCGTATCCCTGCATCCGGCGGAATCTGATCAGGATATCGTCAATCGTATACATCCCGTGGCCAGCGTGCAAGCTCGCATTGGCATTTGGCGGCGGCATCAAAACTGTAAACGGCTTTTCTCCTTTTGGCTTAAACGCCCCGCTTTTCTCCCATTTCTCGTAAATGGACCTCTCCACCTTTTGATGTTCAAACTTTCTTTCCAGGGTCATGTCGCTATTGTACCATCTGGTAATTTGTCAAACTGACAAGCCGATCTACCGACTCACAGGTCTCCGCTGAAGTGCTGATCAACCGACTCGCTGATCTACTGTCCCGTCCCCCGTAAAAACACGCTCGCCCACGGCCGGTAAGTCGTCGCAAACGTTTTCTCTTGCAGCGTCTCCCCATTCCTGGTCACTTTGTACTCAAAACTGGCCTTGGCCCCGGCCGCCGCCCAGTCAACTTGTTTCGTCGTCCCGGCTGGAAGGGTAGGATCATCTTGGTAAATTGTGGGGAGGGGAGGGGTAATCCCCCACACCTTGGGCTCGGACATAGTGACTACCCTCCCGTCGCTGGTCCCATAAATTTCAATTACCAAATGCAAATTTTTGGGGTCATTAATCGTTTGGATCAAAATACTACCCGGCGTATCATTTTTAAATTTTAGGTCCTTGCCCGGAGCATACACCGTGGCGTCCACTCCCGGTTTACTGTTTAGTTCGTAATATGACACGCGATATGCGTGCCCCCAACGCTCTAGGATTGGTAATCCCGCGTTCATCGCCGCCCTAAACATTGTGGTTGACACTTGGCACAACCCTCCGCCATCCCCCAGCACCGTCCTCCCACCCGAAATTACATATGCTGGTCGGTAGCCTGTAGCCGCCGACACCTCTCCCACCAATTTGTTAAAGCTCACCTCTTCTCCTGGCGCAATCAGCGCGCTATTAATTCGGCCGGACGCGAGGGAAACATTGTAAATCCGGTTTGGTATCGAGTGTTGGTAGTAGCTTTCTCCCCGGCCGATTCGCTCCTTTATCCCCAGTTCGTTTACTTTGTCCGTTGTGATCTTGGGCGGCGTCCGGTCGGCCACGATCTCGATCGTCATTGTTTTATCCCCGTTAGATAACAGCCGAGTTATTGCGAGCATGACCGCATCAGTTGTTTTGTCGGTGTCTACTTGCAGCCCGTCTTTCCCCGGCGCAAACTCTTTTACTTTCCCCTCCGCAAACTCAAACTTTGCATCTTGCGGGCCTTTATCCAAACTTTCGGCCAGCCCTCTTACGTATTCATGCACCTTCAGCGTATCTGCCAACTGGCTGTCGGTCCCGGTATATAACAGCGCCATCAACTCTTTCCCGCTCAGATTAATTTTTTCATCATCTAACCTAAGAATTAACGTGTCCGCCGCCAGCTTCTCTCCCCGCATTTTGAGCGTTGCCAGTTCTTGTTCATCCAGCCTTTTATTATTCTCTTTGACCGGGATTTCGATTTGGTCATTAGCCAGGTTTGCCGCTCTATCCGCCAGTCTTTCTGCTAACTTAGCACTATCTATTACCACGCCATCACTCCCATTGATCACCTCAACTTTATTATTTTTGAGTTCAATTGATGGCTCGGTCGGAGGCAACTCCACCGCCGTAGAAATTTGATGTATCCACCCATCCCATTTTTCCTGTTGTCCCGCCAGCGCTAGGGGATAACTGGTTTGTTTGTTGATGAGCAAGAATAAATAGTCGTCAATTTTTAGCCGTCGGCCGTAACGGTATGCCTCTGTTAGTGGTTGCTCTGTGTCGACGACCAACATCCCTGGTTCACTCTCCCACTTGCTCCCGTTATAAATTAGTCTTACCTGATAATTGCTGACGGCCTCCGTTAACTTGGTTTGGGCTTGCTCTCTCGTCAGGCCGGCTACTTTCACTCCCCCGACACTCACTCCCGGGTAAAATTTACCATGCCAAGTCAACCTAGCCACACTAATCAAAAGTGTTAGCCCGGCGGCAATCCCCAGCCCAAAACTAGAGACCACCCGCCTCCAGTCTGGAGTTGGCACCTGTTTGATCTTCTTGTTCTTTGGTATCATGACTCTGTCACTATAAACTATTACCTATCAACTATAACCTACTTTTATGCCCAAATTCCCCGATCCAACTCGTGACTACGCCGGCAACCCCGTAACTCCCGGAGGCTCTCCCCTACCATCTGGCCCGACTCCGGAAATTCCCGTTTACCAGGCGCCCACCCCTGCCACGTCTACGCAGCCAGACAGCAGCCCCACTTCTCCTCCCCCCACCGATCCCTCTACCTATGTTTCCCCTTCGC
>CAZBFT010000051.1:1967-6262 GCA_964491465.1 uncultured Pseudomonadales bacterium | reverse complement strand
CTCGGTTTCATCCCACTCGCCGCGCTTATATCACCACACTTATTTCAATAGAGCCTAGATCAGAATAGATTATTTTGTGTATTGTCGGGGGGATGGGGTGGCACCGCGCTCGATATCAAATTTGCGCGCTTTTTCCTCTAGTTCTTTGAGTTCAACTTCGGGCAAAGTATTGTTGTTATTGACCTCTTTTGGGCGGTTGTGGACAATTGCATATTGCGTAGTTTTGTTGGGGGTTATATCCCAGGGTTTATCTAAAGTTAATTTTTTGCCGGTGTTACTAAGAATTACGCGAACTTGTCCCTCTCCTTTTCCACGAGATATCCAACAAAAGAAACTTGCATAAAGATTTTTTGGCCATGCTTTTGTGGAATCGGTAAGGGTAGTTTTGGTTGCGATAGAGACGGCTCCTGCAATTTGTGGAGGAAGGGGGGTTGGCTTGTCATCGTCGGTGATTTTACCTTTTAAGCTTGGGTTGTTTTGAAAAAAATCAACAGTAGGCATCCATTCAGTGTGTTTGTATCCGGGGCGGTGTTTGGAAACGAAAAGTACCGTGACGAATCCGGGCCAATGGGGATCGAGGAATGCACGTTCACATTCTCTTTCTCGTCCATTCATGTCTAAGATTTTCATAGTTGCAGAAATTGTATCATGTATTTTTGACTAACTTGTGAACTTGAATGATTTAGATATTGTTTGATGGATAGTAAGGAGATGGTGGAGATGGATTGACAAACTTATTTTTGTATATTACTATGATATACGCATGAGTATCCATCTCAACCCAAATCAATTTAAGGATGTTCTTGGTTTCGACTGGGATGCTAGTAATCTCAATAAAAATTTAATTAAACACAAAGTCTCTTGGCAGGAGTGCGAAGAATCTTTTCGCAACCGACCAATTATCTTAGCCAAAGATTTTAAGCACTCTGGGTTAGAGGAGCGATATGCACTTTATGGTAGAACTGACGAAAATCGTAAATTAACGATTATTTTCACTCTCAGGAAGAATTATTTCCGAATAATTTCTGCGAGAGATCAAAACAAAAAAGAAAGGAGTGTCTATGAAAAACAAAAAACTTAAAACTATCCCGGAATTTAAATCTGAGGATCAGGAGCGTAATTTTTGGGCTACTCACGATACGACCGAATATTTTGATCTGGATACGGCCGTCGTCAACCCGGTTTTTCCAAAACTAAAATACAGCACGACCAGCATATCTTTGCGCTTGCCGGTGAATATCTTGGATCAACTGAAAGCTATGGCCAACAAGCGAGATGTCCCGTACCAGTCATTTGTGAAAACTATCTTGGCTGATCGCGTGAAGATGGAATATACGAGGTAAGGTAGAAGACTAGAGATTGAGTATTATTTGGTCAAGCTTACTCGTCATCGTCATCATCGTCATCGGCAAGTGAGCCGATGTCTTTGGGTGGCGCAGATTTTTTTGTGATGAATGCTCCTTTTACAAAAAAGATGAGCATCGGGAGAAATAGTGCAGCACCGGCAAAGGTAAAAGAAATTGCCCATTCTAAGGGAATCCCAACAGTACTACTGGCAGTTGCTTGAACGCCGTAGAGTTGTAGGAGAACGCCGATGACTAGAAGCGAGACGGCTTTGAATTGGAAAGCTTTGTCTAAAAATGAAGCTAGCCAAAGAGGAGTGATGAAGATGGCGAGGGTGCGGATTATAATCACGGCAGTTGAGAAGGGGACTTTAGATAGATAGCTGGTTTGGAAGAATTGATATGGGGTAGCGATAGGTAGCGAGAGGGGATCAACGACAGCTTCTAGTAGGTAGGCGAGGAGGAAAAGACCGACGATTAATACTAAAACATATTCCTTTGGCATTTTCATATGGCTTATATTGTAGCAAATGACGATACTAGTTGACTACAACTAGTTTACTATAGTATCGGTAACGAGAATGACAGTCGAGGAGAAGTCGATTCCGGTAACAGTGCCACTGGATTCGTTGGGAACGTAGCGGGTAGAACCGATAGTAGATTTGCGGATACGGATGGAGATGGCCCCTGCACCTGACGAGGTACTACCTGTGGCAACACCCGAGGCGTTGGTGGTTGTGTTAATAATTACGCCAGAATCAGAGTTTTTGAAGACGTAGACAGAAGCGCCGACGACCGGAGACTGACTGGAGTTGAGGACGGTAATAGTGACGTTGACGTTGGCGTTGACGGTAGTAACGGCATTTGTGCCGTTGAGATACGTGGGAGAGCTGCCACCACCCGAAATATTGAGAGTGACGGCGCCGCCGGAGTCGTTATAAATTGCGGCGCCTGTGGAGCTGGTAGCACCAAAACCGGTAAAAATATTGCCAACTAGATTGTAAGTGCCAGGAGTCGTGATGCGGATGGCGTGACCCCCACCACCGGTGAAGGTACAAGAAGTAAACTGGTTGGGCGTGGCGGTCGAGACCCAATAGTTGCCGGCGGTCACGGTGGAGACGTTAATGGCACAACTGGTGAAGGTGGTTGCGCCACTGACGGTCATGGAGTTGTTGGTGGCGGGGACTTTGGAAAATGTACAAGTGCTCACGGCACAGCCCGAAGTGGTGATGGCGCTACAACTAGAGAAAGTCATCTCGGAAAAAGTCATAACGTTGCGGAGCGTGACTACCGCTCCCACTACGGTTAAACCGGCAAAATCCCAAGTGGCGGCACTGGTTGCGGCCGAGTGGATCTCCCAGTAATAGCTCGAGGGAGAGGTGACCACGGAGTTGGTATGCTTGATGACGTCGCCACTTTTGCCGGCGTAGCTGATCCCGATTGCGCCCGCATCACCGTGGTAATTGAGCTCACCAGTTGATTGACTACTGGCTCTGGGGAACTGAAGCGAGCCGGCGTTGATTTGAAAGTTGACGCTATCACCGCCACCTACTTGGATGGGGACGTAAGCCAGTAGACCTGCGGCCCCGGTTTTTTGAATAACCGACAGCCGGAAGCTTTTGCCGATTTTGGCTACTCCTTCGGCATCAACGGGGAAATTACTATCCCCGCCTGCAATAATCTGGGTATTGACTTGGTGGATTTCGGAGGAGTAGAGGGTGATGGCGCCACGGGGACAATTGGAAAGCAGGAGCATTTTGGTGACGGCACTGGCATTCATCGTGCCACTAGTGCCATAGGCGGTCGTGGTTTGACTAGGTT
Source organism: uncultured Pseudomonadales bacterium (assembly GCA_964491465.1). GTDB lineage: Bacteria > Patescibacteriota > Microgenomatia > UBA1400 > UBA12108 > UBA12108. Next base: position 3,098 of record CAZBFT010000051.1, on the reverse strand, counting down.
TGATGCTCCAGACGGATCGACCTTCAGTATTAGGATTACTGTCCCTGGCTAAAACTTGGTAACTCCTATAGTTGTTGGAGGCGTCGGCAAAAGCGATGTACATGCCCCCGTCCGCGATTGAGCCCTGAAAATAGTTGGCCATCTTGGGGTTGAGCGCAATTACCGAGCCCATGACAAACCCAGTGGACATATTTTTGCTAGAAGAAAAAGCGATTTCGTAGCCGGCTACTCCGGTCGCGGCCTGGGTGGGGAGGACGGAAGAGAGAGCGGACGAATACGGGTTAATGCCGTAGTCGGCGATGGCGGCACCGGCATCATAGAGGGTGGTTTTTCCACTGCCACCGGGGCCGATATTCCCAAGTGAGAGACTAGCGGGGAAACTAATGCCGTTTAAGGTACTAAAGTGGTGGCCGACGGCCAGTTTGGTGCCGGGGCTGCTAACATCGTCGATGTAGGGGGGGATCAGCCCGCCAGATTTGTTGCGAAAAGCGAGGGTCATTCTAGTCGTGGCCACAGAAGTCGAAAGGGTCCAACTGGGAGTGGGGGTGGCACCGGTTGACCTTTGCTGATACCAAGCGGCGGCAGAACAAGCAGAGGTGGTGGCGGTACTACCCTGATTATCGGCGGAGCCAATCGACATCACGCCAGGGTCACTATGTCCTTGGGTGGCGGTGCCATCCATGCCAATACAATACAGAATAAAACAATCGGCGGTAGTGGTTGTCACGGCGGTACTACTAAATTCGCTGGCGGCGGTGCCCGTACCCGTAAAACTAGAAACATCGAGCTGGGTGGTAGTATCAACATCGCGAATAGAAAATACCCAAGCAATCCAGCCATCAAGCGTGGTGATGTTGGCGACTTCGGAGGCAGAAGCGGCTTTTTTGTACCAGGCTCCAGAAATTAACCCGGTGCCACCGGTCACGCCAGCATTGATCACGGTCCAGCCGGCAGTATTCATCGTGATGGCGGTATTGGCGTCGGCAGTGATAAAGACGACGAGGACATCGCCCGTGGCATGAGTGGGCATGGTGAGGTTGAGGGCGGTTGAGGCACCGTTTAAGAAGGTTTGCTCATAGTCCAAAAGGTACGCCATGAACCTTATTGTACGACAAAGTTAGTGAGAGTGGC
>CAZBFT010000051.1:470-1957 GCA_964491465.1 uncultured Pseudomonadales bacterium | reverse complement strand
CCAGAACCGAAGACAATGATGGGGAGTTGTTGCTCGCTGTCCATGAGGGAATAACTGGGATTGCTCTCTACGATGATGGTCCAACTTTGGTCTTGAATACTGACTTTGCGGGTTGCGGTGAAGCGGGGTTTTAGGTGGTTAAATTTTGGGTTACTGTCGTAGAGCAAGCGATCGTCAGTTACTGCATCACCTTGGTAGATATGAAAATGGAGGTAGGGATAAGGGTTGATATCTCCAAAGATTTGCTCGAAGGAAGACTCTGAGCGGAAGGTGGCCCCAACTACACCTGCAAACGCTTCCTGACGCTCACGAGTGCGCTCGAGTGGCTGTGAAGGGTGGTAGAGAGGGGTCAAAAAGAAAAATCCAGATTTCCCCGTAGTTAAGAGGGTGACAGCATTGGTGGTTGCCAGTCTATTTTTATCTCTAGCATAATTGATGGCGGCAAGCCTCTCGGGAAAAGTGCCGAAATCAAGACCTATCGATCTCTCTCGACCTTTGAGGGGGACTGCATAAAGGGCGGGGTAATAGATGTCACTTTGGGATTTTGGGTGGATAGTAAAAGTTGAATAAGCAGTAGGGAGGTTGGGTTGTTTTTTCACAGTGGCGGTAAATGAGGAGATGTCACGTCTTTTGACTGCTGGAACGTAAAAATAGGAGGAAACTCCTGATTTCTCTATCGAGCTAAGATCTATTGACTCAACGTATTTGGTAAAACTATCTTGAGTAAAATCTCCGCTTGCATTCCAGAGTCCACGCAATCCTTCTAGAATAGTGATATGGGTATGAAGTTTGTTGTAATAAGTGTTGGCAATCTGATCGGCTTGGCGGTTGAAAAAATCTTGCAATTTGGTATCCACAGCCTTTTGAGTAATGTAGCCTGCTACCATAGTAATGGTGAGAGTGATGGCTGTGATGGCTAATGGAATAAGATAAATGGAGTGGCGAGGACTGGAGATACTACTTGTTTGGTTGGGAACTAAATCTTTGTGCACAGCATATGTATGACAGCATGTATAAAGTTTGGTGTCAACGTTACTTAAATGTTTCTATTTGGTTAAAAGATCGTGTCGAAGTACCCGTAGGTTAAACCGGCCCTGCCGGTCCAGCCGGTGGCAAAGTCGCCCGCGCCTTTGGAATAGCGATAGCCACCCGAGGCATCTTCTTTGGTGATATACCATGATCCAGTCTTATGTACAAATCCATAGTAAGAGGTGGCTCCTGCATCGTCCACTTCTGAGATTTCGTAGCCGTCTGTTGATTGTTTTTCGGCAGGATCAATGGCAACGCCAGCACTATCTTTGATAGTAACTGCGCCTGGCCCTGGGACCGAACCAAAGAAGGCCGCTTGCGCGCTCTTTTTCCCGAGCACTGCCATAAAGATGAGGGAGAGACCGGTCGAGCCTACTAGTTTGAGGAAGATGCGCCTGTTGTCGTCACTCACTCCAGGAGTGGGTAGAACCTCGCCAACGAGTGCCGGCTCCTCTTTT
>CAZBFT010000051.1:0-460 GCA_964491465.1 uncultured Pseudomonadales bacterium | reverse complement strand
TCCGTTTGATGTCGTGGCTTAAATATAAGACAAGCGGGACTAGAAAGAGAGGGAGAAGAAATTGGGCAATACTTTTGGCGTTTGATAGGGTAGTGGCTAGTATCGCAAGCAGTATCGCGAAGTTATAGAAAGCCCAGATTTTTTTCGTATTCATCATATTAGTTGCTAGTTAGATTAACTTGTTGAGCGTTGTAGGTGAGTGAAGATTTTTCAGTATGGGTACGGGCCAATGTGGTAAAGAACACTATTAATAATAGTACGAGGGATAAGCGGAACGACAAGTTGGGCTGGGTGATAAATTTGCCAAGGGAAAAGTGGGAGTTGCCGCGATCGAATACAGAGAGGATGATTTGAGACTGATCTTTGAGTAGGTAGTTTTTCTTGGAAAGTTTAATACTTTGGAGAACAAAGTAAAGAGGAATAGGTAGGATCGTGAGAAAGGAAATTGTGGCGGTAAGGT
>CAZBFT010000050.1:0-6273 GCA_964491465.1 uncultured Pseudomonadales bacterium | reverse complement strand
CGAAGATTTTGGAATGACGGTGGTAGAGGCAATGGCAGCGGGTACGCCGGTACTGGCGTATAACGGGGGAGGGTACCGGGAGACAGTACTAGATCCAGACAATCAGAAAACTCAGAAAGCCGGAAAAAACAGAAAATCAGAGAACCAGAGCACAATTAGGACTGGTGTCCTAATCGAGGCTACTAATCCGGAGAGAGTAGTAGAGGGGATAAAACAAATGGAAGCAATAAAATGGGATAGGGAGGCAATAAAGAATTGGGCCAGGCGATTTGGGAGAGAGAAATTTGAAAAGGAAATGAGAAAAATTGTATCAAGCATTACGTAGTAAGTATCATGCGAATAAAGCAATTGGGTAAGTACATTATCGAATTTTATTTGACCATCGCGATACCGCTAATTTATTTACTTGGACTGGGAATAATTGCATCCGGAGAGGGAAGGGAGGGGGACTTGGGTAGGGAAGTGGGGGGATTGCTGGTGGCGATAGCGGGAATAGTGGTATGGGGGATGGCATATGTGCATTTGGGCAGGCATTTTGGGGTGCTACCAAAGACACAAGTGCGGTTGAAGAGTGGACTATATCATTACTTTAAGCATCCGATGTACATGGGGATAATGGCAACATATTTGGGGTTGGCGATAGCGAGGGGGAGCACGGATGGAGTGTGGTATAGTCTGGGAATATTGGGGCCGATGCTACTGTACCGGGCCCGCAAAGAAGAACAAAAACTAAAGGATTAAGCATGCCAGAATTGCCAGAAGTGGAGACGATCAGGCGGCAACTAGCGGAAAAGCTGATAGGTCAACAAATTGTCGGGATCGAAGTGAGACAGCCCAAAGTGACCGTGGGGGATTTACAGTCAATCCGGAACGATAAAATCGTCAAACTGGGGAGAGTGGGGAAGTACTTGTTCGTGCATATGAAATCGGGGATCGGTTTGGCGGTGCATTTAAAGATGACGGGGAGGTGGGTAATCGGCACGTCGGCTGATCAGCTAGTCAGCAAGTCAGCAAATCAGCAAGCCAGTGAATCGATATTTGACTATGAGACGGCGCCGCACACGAGAGTGGTGATGACACTTTCCAACGGAGCAAAACTATATTACTGGGACACGCGGATGTTTGGGTATTTGCGAGTGGAACCGCAAATTGCGGATACCGAAGAAAAACTGAAGAAAAAGTTGGGTCCGGAGCCGTGGGAGATCAGCGAAGTTGACCTTTTACGTAAACTGCAAAAGACGCGTAGATCAATTAAAGAAGTGATACTTGATCAAAATGTGTTAGCAGGGGTAGGGAACATTTATGCCAACGACGGATTGTGGAAGGCAGGGATTGACCCGCGGCGGAAAGCTAATAGCTTAAAGTTGTCGGAAGGTAAAAAATTACTTGTGGCTTTGCGAGAGGTGCTGGCGCGAGGATTGGCAACCGGGGGGGCGAGCGACAACAGCTATGTCAATGCCTTGGGTACAAAGGGGAGCTATCAAGACGAGTTTTTGGTTTATAAACGAACGGGAGAGCCGTGCCACCGGTGTGGGACGGCACTAAAACGGATCGTAGTGGGAGGAAGGGGAACGTGGATTTGTGAACAATGCCAGAGATAAAAGTTTAACTCGCCCTTTTCGGGCTTGGAGTACTTTACGCAAAAAACCGATAATAAATTTCTGCTGAAATTTTTATCTATATCCTCGCGCCAGGTCGTGCTGCGGAGAATTTTTTTGACTGCAAAATACTCCTGCACCCGATGGGCTCGCATACTCTTCCACGCTCCGTTATAATCGCGTTGCATGAGGTTGGAACGGGTTACACTGGAGAGTTTCCGCAGTTACAAAAAGCAGACTTTTAATTTTGGGAAGTTGACGGTGGTGGTAGCACCGAACGGAGCAGGGAAAACCAATTTGTTGGAGGCGATTTACCTATTGTCCTCGGGCGAGAGTGATCGGGCCAATGTGACTGAGGAAATGATCAGATGGGAAAGTGGAATCGGCAGCATAACGGGGATCGTGGAGCACACCGAGGAGCGGCAAGAGCTGACAGTGGTTTTGACCAGGGGTCAATACGTGGGGAAAGCGACACCAAAGAGACGTTACCTGGTGGATGGGGTGGCGCGGACCAAAGCCAAATTTGTGGGGAATTTTCCCACAGCCCTGTTTCGACCTGAGGATATGCGGTTGATCGAAGGATCACCTCCCAGGCGGAGACACTTTCTGGACTCGACACTGACTATGGCACATCCAGAGTATGGCAGAGCGCTGGCGGTATATGAGTCGTCGCTACGGCAGCGGAATAAACTGCTGGACATGATCAGGGAGGGAGTGGCCAGGAGAGAACAACTGACGTACTGGGATCAGTCCCTGATTAAAAATGGCAACTTGGTGACCAATTACCGGCGGGATTTTTTGGATTATTTATCCGGCGTCAAAACCAGCTTTGGTGCATATAAACTAGAGTACGATTCTTCGGCGGTGTCAGCGGAGCGACTGCGGCAATACGCCGAAGCGGAGGTGGCGGTAGGATACACATTGGTCGGTCCGCACAAAGACGACATTAGAATAATCTCAAATCAAAAATTCTCCAATTCTCCAATGGAGTCGCAAGGACAAGATTTGATGGTGTATGGGAGCCGGGGAGAACAGCGCTTGGGGGTGCTTTTCCTCAAAATCGCGGCGATGGAGTACGTAGAGGACAAGTTAAAGGTAAAAAGTGTCGTGTTGCTGGATGACATCTTTAGCGAGTTGGATGCTGTGCACAGACAGGAGATACTTAAGCTCGATGGAGAGCGACAGATCATCATCACAACCGCGGAGGAAGAGGTGGTAGGGATGTTTTCGGGAGCCACGCCGCAAGCTTCACATGCAGGCGGGCAGGCGGATATAATAAGACTATAATTTCGGAGAACTCAGAATACTCGGAGAATCAGCATGTCAGATCATCAGAAAAACCAGATAGAGAAATATGTAGCGCAGATTGTTTTGCCAAAGAGTGACTCGCACAAGGGAGAGAATGGACGAGTGCTGGTCATTGGTGGGAGCAAATTATTCCATGCGGCTAGCTTTTGGGCAGCTGCCATGGCTAGCAAAATTGTGGACATGGTGCACTTTAGTAGCCCTGTCATGGAGAATAATGAGCTGATGAGAGTACAGGCCAAAAGCAGGTTTTGGGAAGGGATAGTGGTACCGTGGGAAGAGGTGGAACATTATATTGCGGAAGACGATGCTGTTTTGATCGGACCAGGGATGGAACGAGGGGAAGCGACACGACGAATTGTAAACGGATTATTGGCGAAATATCCAGAGAAGAAGTGGGTAGTCGACGGGGGAGCGCTGCAAGAGGTGGATCCGGGATTATTGAATTCCAACATGATTGTGACGCCAAATAAGCGGGAAAGTGAAATTTTGGAGGGCAAGATCCCAGCCGGAGTGACGGTTTTGGCTAAGGGGCCGACCGATGTGGTGAGTGATGGGAGTGAGCGAGTAGAAATAGGTGGGGGGAGCGCGGGGATGACCAAGGGTGGGACGGGGGATGTATTGGCAGGTTTAGTAGCAGGGTTGTATGCTAAAAGTCCAGCTTTGGCTGCATGTGTGGTAGCGAGCCAGGTGAACAAGCGTGCGGGGGAAGCACTAGAGCGAGAGAAGGGGCCGTTTTTTGCGGCCGAGGAACTGATTCCGGAGGTGCAGATCGTGATGGCTGGGCTGGTACGTATCCGATAGTTGCAGGATGAGATGTTTTCTGGTAAAAAGAGAGTAGATGAGGATAGGTAGGTACTATAACTTCACGTGCGTAAGTGGTGTGTATGGTGTTTTTACTCGAGTTGCCATAAGATTTGACACTGTTACTAACATAACCTATAATGTGAGATGAATATGATATCAAGACCTGAAGATTTTTTACACAGTGACGGCAGATTCAGTCGAAGAGATTTTCTTAAGTTAGCTGCTCTTGGTTCTACTGCTTTAGCCATGACTCCATATAAAGACATCCTACAAGGATCCACTCCAAGTGAGGTGGCTATGCATTTCGGGTATGGTAAACCAATTGTAGAAGCTGTTGATCCGCAGAGTTTGGCTGAAGGGTCTTCATTAAAGGCAGCGGCGACTGAGTTGGTTGGGGCGACGAGATTGGCTTTACCGGAATATGTAAGTGACTCAGAGTCTTACGATATAATCACGATTTCTCTTGGTATAGATAGAAGTGCACTATCTCAACGCGAGGAAGAACATCGAGCCAATATGCCAGCACACAGGATCATGACTGTAGCCTTGGGTCCCCACGGGAAGATGTATGTAGGTGGTAGGTCTAATTATGTAGGGGAGTGGGAAGCTGTGTCTGACAGCAAGGCTGGTTTATACCAAGCGGAAGTCAAATTATTAGAATTTGTAGGAACGCAGGGTCCAACCACTAATACTTACTGGTATGGACCAAAGGGAAAGCCACCTCAATTTGAAATCATAGAGTATTCAGACGAAACTAAGGGTGTGCGCTTGTTTGATTATGGAGCTTCGGGGTCAGTAGGAATGGTAGCCTGTGATGGTACAAGAAATAGCCCTGAGTTGGCAACAGCTCAAATGACAGCAACTCCATCCACAGGATTAGAATTGGTGCCACCAGAATTACCCCCCGAAAAACTACTGGAACATATGCATTTGGCAACTTTGGCTGCGGAATACACCAACATTCATGCGGGAACGGCAGAAGTTTATGGGCAGAATTTTAACGCAATCTTGGGGGTAGATGCAGAGGGAAATGGGGTACCATTGGCCGTGGAGTGGAAGCTGGGAGATAAAGCTGCGTGGTTACAGTATTATGCCGTCGGGACGAACGATCAATTCGTCATCCTCAAGACACCCAAATCAGGTGATTACCTGGATGTGAGCTCGGTGTCGGATGTTAGGGTGGATAGCTTTGTAAATTGGTATAAAGGGCAGGCGGAAAGTTTGTTGAATTCGGATGAATCAACGGTTGATGAAAGTTTTCAAAATGCTGAGCGCATTGTTGTGGTTATGGCTAGTGAGGGGGATATGCCTTGGGTACCAGGATCGTTAATTTCGACAATGCCTGACGGTGTGACTAGGCTCTATACCGGTAGTAATAAATTTGGAACCCAATGGCACTCAGCTTGGTTCCCGGACGGTAGTGGTGATGTGGTATTGATGGGATTTTTGAGTAGTGAGGAATTATCGCGAGATCCAGAAGTTATAAAGCAAGGTTATACAGATAAGTATTGGATCTCTGCTACCTTGAATGTAGGAGTCCAAAACCACTATTTTTGGATGTACGGGAGGGATGAGGAGACTGTTAAAGTAGTGAACCCTTTTGGTGACAGGTTGGTATCTAAGTTAGAAGGTATAGGATTTGAATACGCGCATTGAGTGTTAAAGATTCTGCCGCTTTGTTTTATATACTCTCTTGCAATTGTCTGTATGCTTGTATAAGCTGGAGTTATGAGAGGGTGGGTTTTGGTGGGAGTTAGCTTTGTAAGTATTTTAGTTTTAGTAGTGGTATTTGGCGTGTATTGGTATGTGGGATTTGAAGAGCGAGTAAATGGCACCGAACTTGTAATGAGGAGGGTTCCGGTTACAAATTTGATCTGGAGATATCGTGGGTTTACAAAGGGATTCGTGTACGGAGGTGAGTGGGGAGAGGAGAGGCGGCTGGTCAGAAGAGTAGTAATCACGGTAGAGGAGAGTGAGGTAAAGGGACAAGTAGGCAGACTAGTCGACGAAGCGGGCAACACGTTGGTTTCGTCTCAAGTTGAGTTTGGATCAAATAATGTTCTACGAATTAGAATGCTGATTTCGCCAAAGTGGCGGGAAAGCCAGGATCCTGAGCGGGATTTAAATGCGGGTCTCCACTCGGCTTTGTACCAGTTGACTCAGGACGACAAGGATCAAGAGATGTTTGCCCAAGTTTATAAAAATACCTGGGTGACACTGCAGCAAGCCGGTTGGTTGTATTATCCACTTATCAAAATAAAATCATGAATAATTTGCTGAAATATTTGACGATTTTGGTTACCCTGTTTTTTGTTGTGGTGATTGTGGGAAAGCCAACGGTCGAGGCTCAAAGTTGCCCGTCTGGGGGTTACGCAGAGTGTGGGACATGGGAAAGAAGTCCGTCTGGTAATCAAGTATGTATACAATCGGGATTGGGATACAACACTACCTGTATTTCTTCGGCAGGATCTTGTTCGGCCAGTACAGATAGATGTCATGGCGCCGGAGGATGTACAGCCAGCGATCCTTGTGCTGTCGGGGGAGGTGGGGGTGGGGGTGGGGG
>CAZBFT010000049.1:3996-6496 GCA_964491465.1 uncultured Pseudomonadales bacterium | reverse complement strand
ATTTGCCATCCAAATTTATTTTATTCGTGGGTAATGCTTATCCCCACAAAAATCTCTCCATCCTCCTCCAGGCTTTTCGCGCCGTGGGTAACCCCGAACTTCACTTGGTTATCGTGGCCAAACGTACCCCCTTTCTCTCTCGGGTGCTGGCCCCATTCGATCCGTCCCGGATCATGGTCCTGTCTGGTCTGACCGATTCAGAATTGATGCAGGTATATAAACGTGCCCTTGCCTTGGTCACTCCTTCCCTGATGGAAGGCTACGGTTTAGTTGGACTTGAGGCGCTCATGATCGGCACCCCAGTAATCGCCAGCGACATCCCCGTCTATCGTGAGGTATATGGAGACAAAGTCACCTACTTCAACCCACATTCACCAGCAGCCCTTGTCAAAATTTTATCTAACCCAAAATTCATGATTCTAGATTCTAAATTCAAATTTACCCGTTCATGGGACGACGTGGCCAAATCAATTGCGGAGGTAATCCATGCGCGTTGCGCTCGTTTACGATCGGCTCAATAAGATCGGTGGTGCCGAACAAATCTTGCAAGCTTTTCACTCTCTTTATCCCCAGGCGCCTTGGTACACCAGTTTCTGGAACCCTGCCCGCGCCCCCTTTACCAAAACGTGGGACATTCGTACCCCAGCCTTGGGTCGATGGCCATGGGTCCGTTCCCACCACGAGCTTTTCCCCTGGCTGACGCCTTTCATTTTTGAGTCTTTTGATTTCTCCGCCTATGATTTGGTAATCAGCATCGGTAGTGCCGAGTGTAAGGGCATTATTACCAAGCCTGGCACCTTCCACCTACATTACTGTCTCACTCCCACTCGCTACCTGTACTCGCACGCGTCAGAGTACTTGTCCAATCCACTCTACCGTGCGGTAGCCAAGTATTTACGCCTGTGGGATCAAGTTGCTGCCACTCGTCCAGACAATATGATTGCAATTAGTACTCCAGTGAAAAATCGTATACAAAAATACTACCATCGCGACTCAGACATCATTTTCCCCCCAGTCAATACAAAGAAATTTGCGCCATCTGACAAGCTGACAAACAGGCAAGCTGATTTGCCAAAAGATTATTTTCTCGTTGTCTCCCGCCTCGTCCCCTACAAACGACTTGACATCCTGATTCGTGCCGCCAATCAGTCCCGATCAGAGCTCATCGTCATCGGCGAGGGGAGTGAAAAATCCCGCTTAGCCAAACTCGCCGGTCCTACCGTCCACCTGTTCGGTCACGTCTCCGATCAAGAGTTACCAGGTTATTACCACCACTGTACAGCCTATCTCCAAGCCAATATTGAGGACTTTGGTATCAGTATGGTCGAGGCCCAAGCTGCCGGTAAGCCAGTCATCGCTTATGGGGCCGGCGGTGCCAAGGACATCCTTATCCCCAACAAGACAGGTATTTTACTCACCAGTTGCTCGGTTGCCTCGTTTGCCAAGGCCATGGAACAGTTTGGTACAATGTCCTTCGTGCCCACCGAGTGCATACAAAATGCCCAGCGTTTTGACACAAGTCATTGGCGTAGAATTATGCGTGAAAGGATAGCTAATCTATGGACAAGCAAAAACAGAAATTGAGAGTCGTCATCTTTGCCGGCGGAGTCGGCACCCGCATGTGGCCGCTCTCACGCAAATCCACCCCCAAACAATTTGAAAAAATTGTCGGAAACCAATCTACTCTCCAATTGGCGGTCGCACGTGTACGCCCCGAAACTGCCTGGGAAGATATCTACATCTCTACCGGCAAACAATACGTTGACACCGTCCGCTCACAGCTTCCCGAAATCCCTGCCGCCAACATTATCGGCGAACCCGAAATGCGTGACGTGGCTCCTGCCGTTGGATACCTCATGGCTATCTTGGCCAAACAAGATCCCTGGGGTCCCGTGGCCATTCTCTGGAGCGATCACTTGGTTGAGCACATCGACCGCTTCAAAGCCGCCATCAGCGCCGGGGCCGAGTACGTGCGCACCCACGAAGAAGTTTTTGTCTTTATCGGACAAAAATCCCGGTTCCCCAATCAAAATCTGGGTTGGATCGAACATGGCGACAAACTCGCGAGCGTCAACGGCTTTGGCCTTCACAAATTTGTCTCTTGGCATTACCGTCCCAGCCTGGAAAAAGCCGAAAAATATTTTCAAAGTCCCAAGCATTCCTGGAACCCTGGATACTTTGTCTTGGCTCCTCAGTTTGTCCTCAATCAATACTCCATCCACACGCCTGCCATGTACCAAGATTTGCTCAAGCTGCAAACCAGCTATGGCACCCCGCAACATCAGGCTGAATTGGAGGCAATTTATCCTCAGCTCGAGAAAATTTCTTTTGACGACGCCGTCGTGACCAAAACCGAGCCCGAAAAAGCTGTGGTCCTCACTGTCGACTTGGGTTGGAGCGATGTAGGTACCTGGGAAGCTCTCAAAGAGGCTCTGCAAAAACATCCAGGAGATAATCTGGTTAAAGGAAATGTGGAGTTACACGACACCCACAATAGCGT
>CAZBFT010000049.1:2746-3896 GCA_964491465.1 uncultured Pseudomonadales bacterium | reverse complement strand
GTCCTGACTAGTCCCGGCCCCGTCATCTACCGGCACAAGCGAGTAGGGAAAAACCGCCGGCCTTTTTACATGTACAAATTCCGTTCGATGGTAGTAGGTGCCGATGACATCTTACACAAAAAGGACAAGCAACTGCTCAAGAAATTTAAAGCCGGTGACTGGAAACTGGAAGCCAAAGACGATCCTCGCATTACTCCCTTGGGCCGAGTTCTGCGTGCCCTGACCATCGACGAATTCCCCCAAATCTACAACGTTTTGATTGGCGACATGAGCATGGTAGGTCCCCGAGCATATCTCGGCCGCGAACTCGAGGAACAAGTCAAAAAATATCCCCAAACTCGCCCTCTACTGGAACTTGTAATGTCGGCCAAACCTGGTATAACTGGGCTCTGGCAGGTCTCCGGCCGCAACGAAGTTACGTTTGACAAGCGGGCTGCACTTGACGCAGAATATGTGAGAAGCATGAGTTTATGGACGGATCTAAAAATACTCAGCAAAACTCCTCGGGCGATGATCTCCAAGTGGTGAGCAAGGCCGAACCAAAAATGGTGAGTTTTGACAAATTTAAAGCCAAAGACCAACCCTTAGTTCAACCTATGCCCAATTCTTTGATGGATACACCCCGAAAACCCATTTTCAAGCGCCCTTGGTTTATCGTCCTTGCTATTATTCTGATAATTCTCCTTGGCCTGGGTACTTGGCTGGGTGTCGTCGGATATCAAACCTATCTCAAGGTCCAGTCAGTTTCTGCCCACGCCAAAGCCACCATGACTGCCTTCGAAGCTCGTGATCTTGCCTCCGCCAAGGCAGAGCTTGGTTTCACCAAGGACACACTCAACGCGGCTCAAGCCACATACCAAGGTGTATGGCCGCTCTCCTATATCCCATTTTTTGGCGAGTACATAAAAGATGGTAATCGTGTCTTCAACGCCGGTCGTGGCGGTACAGAAGTTGGCGACATGGTTATTGCCGCCATCGAACCATACGCCGACATCATGGGTTTTAGCGGTACTCAAACCAGTGATCTTAACTTGGCCACTGCTGAGGACAGAATCATTTTTGTCGCCGAAACTGTAGAGAAATTGGCTCCCGAAATGGATAAAATCCCAGCCAAATTAAACGAGATCAACAGTGAGATCCAAGGGATCAA
>CAZBFT010000049.1:1522-2736 GCA_964491465.1 uncultured Pseudomonadales bacterium | reverse complement strand
AAGATTTTCAGCCCATCGTCAAACTTTTGCCCGATCTCTTGGGCAATCCGGATCCACGCAAATACTTGATCATGTTCCAAAATGACGCGGAGCTCAGGCCTACCGGTGGCTTCCTCACCGCCTATGCGACCATGACGATCACCAAAGGCAAAATCGAACCCGGCATTTCCGAAGACATCTATACTCTTGACAATGGTTTTAAGCGCAAAGTTCCGGCCCCCGACCCGATCAAAAAATACTTGCCCTTGGTCTACAACTGGAACTTGCGCGACATGAACCTTTCCCCCGACTTCAAAGTTTCCATGGATACCTTTACCGGCTACATGAAAGAGTCCACCGTCGCTCCCGAATACGATGCCTTGATCGCAATCGATACCGAGGTACCAGTGCGCATCCTCAAAATTTTAGGGCCGATTGGCGTACCTGGGTTTGGCGGCAAGTTTAGCGCCGAAAACGACCCCCGCTGCGACTGCCCCCAAGTCATTTACGAGCTCGAAAATATTATCACTCGCCCGACCTACGAAATCCGCGAGGGCAGGAAAAGCATCCTCGGGCCCCTGATGAACAGCATGTTGGCCAACATGATGGGTTCCCCAAAAGCCAAATGGGCCGAGTTCTTCAATGTCTTTACCGACAGCATCAAGCAACAGCACCTGCTCATGTACTTTAAAGATCCCAACAAACAAAACGCCGCCGAAGTCTTGGGTGCCGCCGGCCGGATTAGCGTTTACCCCGGTGATTATCTCCACATCAACGACACCAACTTTGCCGGCGCCAAATCCAATATGTTCGTCGAAAACGAGGTTCAGCAGGATATTGCCATAAATGACGACGGTTCACTCACCAAAAAGCTGACTTTGACTTACAAAAACCCTAGGAAGGGTGACAACTGCAATCTCGAAGCCGGACTTCTCTGTCTCAATGGACTACTGCGCGACTGGATCCGCATCTATGTGCCCCAGGGTAGTACGCTCAAAGCTGGCCGCGGTTTCGAAGCCGACATGACAGTAGGGGAGGACTTGGGCTACACCGTCCTCGAAGGCTTCTTTACCCTCGCTCCCCAATCGGTGAAAAAGCTCGAGGTTGAGTACACCGTCCCGGCCGGCCGCGTGGACGGCGACTACAAAATCTTGATCCAAAAGCAGCCAGGTACTGACGCGGTAAAGCACACGATCACAATAAGCGGCAACAAAGCCAAAGTCTATACAATAGAT
>CAZBFT010000049.1:0-1512 GCA_964491465.1 uncultured Pseudomonadales bacterium | reverse complement strand
AATTAAAGATGCCGACCGCTTCTTGACCATTTTTACGCCGGATCAAGGGAAAATTAGTGTCTATGCCCGCAGTATTCGTAATATTAAATCCAAGCGCGCCGCCAGCCTCGATCTGTTTTCTCACATCAAATTTGAGCTTGTAGAGCAACACGATCGCCGGACATTGACCAGTGTCGAGTTGATCAACGGCCACCATATAAATAAAGATACCCTACACAATATTTCCCGTTTGTTCCAAATAGGTGAACTGGTAGATGTCTTGACTGCCGAGGACGATCCTCATCCCGAAGTCTATCACCTGCTCCTGACTGCGATTACCCACCTCCACCGTTTTGCCACTCCCGATTACCTGATCCGGTTCAAGAAAAAACTTTTGCTCCTGCTAGGCTACGGTGACTTTGAAAAACTTGACCTCGATACATATATCGACTCACTTCTCTCTCGCCCCCTCCGCTCTGGACAAATACTTTAGCGGCCCTATGTTAAACTATCCTCATGCCAGTTACTCTCAACGACATCACCTCTCTCGCCAAGCGGCGCGGATTTTTTTACCCCGGTAGCGAGATTTACGGTGGGCTAGCCAACACCTGGGACTACGGTCCCTTGGGCGCCGAGCTCAAGAAAAAAATCAAAGAATTGTGGTGGGACACTTTTGTCACCCGCCGAGCCGACATGGTCGGGCTCGATAGCTCAGTCATAAGTAGTAGTAAAGTCTGGGAGGCCTCCGGTCACGTCGCTAGCTTTGCCGACGCCATGGTGGATTGTAAAACTTGTCATTCCCGTACCCGTGCCGACCACTTGATCGAAAACTTTTTGGAGAAAAAAGGGGAACCAACCAAAGTCGAAGGCAAATCTCTCTCCGAGCTAAACCAAATTATTCAGGAGCACGCAATTCCCTGTCCCACTTGTGGCGCCAAGACTTTGACCGAAGCCCGCAGTTTTAATTTACTTTTCCCCGTTCATTTGGGTATCTTGGCCGAGACTGCCGACCTCGCCTATCTGCGCGGTGAGACCGCCCAAGGCATTTTTATTAACTTCAAAAACGTGCTTGATTCTACCCGGGTCAAGCTTCCGTTTGGAATCGGCCAAATGGGCAAGAGCTTCCGCAACGAAATTACCAAGGGTCAATCCGTTTTCCGTACTGTTGAGTTTGAGCAGGGTGAGATCGAGTATTTCTTTAATCCCCAGGAGTCCAAATGGGAAAGTCTTTTTGAAACTTGGCTCAAGGACATGCAAAGTTTTGTTACCCAGACTCTTGGGATCAAATCCGAGAATTTACGCACCCGCGAGCATGACGATAAAGAACGTAGTTTTTACAGTAAGCGCACAGTTGACCTCGAATACAACTTTCCCTTTGGGTTTAAAGAACTTTGGGGTTTAGCATACCGCACCGACTATGATCTCTCTCAGCACGAAAAGTTTAGCGGCACAGACCTCCACTACACCGATCCCTTTAGTAGCGACAAATTCTTGCCCCACGTCATCGAACCGGCCGTGGGGATCGACCGTCTG
>CAZBFT010000048.1:1325-6835 GCA_964491465.1 uncultured Pseudomonadales bacterium | reverse complement strand
CAAGCAGGTTACCGGCTGGAAATGAGGGTAGAGGGAGCAGTGGTAGAACAACCTGAGGTGATGCAGGAACTGGCGATTGTGACGGCAACAAAATAAGGGAAAGGAGGTGGGACAGGAGATTTAAGAATTAAGATTCAAGATTTAAGGGAGGAACAAATGAGATTAGCTTTTTGGTTTGATCGAGTAAGCAAGGATGGTGACATAAAAGACAAAATTGCCAAAAAAGTGGGGGGACTGGATAAGTATTTGAAACATGTGTCGAGAGATTTACGGGAAGCGGTAGTAAGGCTATCCAAAGGAGAAAGGTGGGGTTATAAGGTGAAGGTTGATTTGAAGATTCCAGGGAGAGATGTAGTAGCGGAGGGGAAGGATGAGGAACTACTATCGGCAGTGGATCAGGCCGTCGGCAAACTACAGCAAGGTTTGAAGAAAAAAATCGGAAAAGCCAAAGACGGATGGAAGAAGTGGTAGCGGTAGCATATAGTTAGACTATGGCGGATGCAAGACTGGCCTCAATTCATGGGTTGTATATGGCGATGGCGCGGGGGGAAGTGGGGGGGATGACAGTGCCGGCTTTTAACCTGCGAGGGATGACTGAGGAGTTGGCACAAGGAATATTTGAAGCGGCAAAAGAAACAGAGACGGGAGCATTCATCCTGGAGATCGCGCGGAGTGAGATGGGCTATACAGGCCAGTTGCCAAACGAATTTGTGCGGAGAGTACTGGTAGGTGCCAACTTGGCTGGTTGGCAAGGACCCATTTTTGTCCAAGGGGATCATTCGCAGGCTAAAGCTGAGCAGCCAGGAAAAATCGCAGAGGGAGAAATTGAAAAGATCCAAAAACTGATAGACGTAGAAATGGAGGCTGGGTTTTACAACATTGATATTGATGCGTCGACTTTGGTAGACGTAAGCTTGCCCACGGTAGCAGAACAGCAACAATTAAACGGAAAAGTGACAGCCGAACTAGCACAGTATATCCGACAAAAACAACCCAAAGGAGTACAAGTTTCGATCGGGGGAGAGATAGGTCACATTGGCGACAAAAACAGTACCCGAGAGGATTTGGATCGTTTTTACGAAATTTTCCGGCAGTATTACCCACGGGAGCAGCCCGGTTTGAGCAAAATAAGCGTGCAGACGGGGACGTCGCACGGGGGACGGATGCAAGCCGACGGAAATTTGGAAACGATGACAGTTGATTTTGAAGTGATTACAGAGTTATCGAGGCGAGCCAAAGAACTGGGAATGGCGGGAGTGGTACAACACGGGGCTTCGACCCTGCCCGAGTCGATGTATCCGGAGTTCCCGGCGCGGGGGGCCATGGAGATACACTTGTCGACGGGATGGCAGAACATGATTATGGATCACCCACAATTTCCGGTAGAGCTAACAAACAAGATGCATGAATGGCTACTCCAGGAAAAGGGGAGTGAGAGAAAGGTGGGTGAGACCGAGGCACAGTTTTACTACCGCACACGCAAGTATTGTTGGGGGCAGTTCCGCAGCGAGTTCAACAACTTGGATCTGGCATTTAAACAAACAATAAAGAACGAGATGAGAGAGAGGTGTAAACGACTGTTTACGGAGCTGGGGGTAGCGGGGAGCAAGGGAGTGGTAGAGCAATATATAGAAACTCAAAACTTAAAAATCAAAAATCAAAACCAAAGCCTACAACTCAAAACTGTGGAGCAGGTGGATGTGAGGGGGAAACGAGTAGTCGTACGGGTGGACTGGAATGTGACACTGGGGAAGGCGCTGGAGATCGTGGATGACACTAGGATTGTGCGGACTTTGCCAACTATCAAGTGGTTAATCGAACATGGAGCCAAACAGATAATTCTAATGAGTCATTTGGGGAAAGCCGAGGAAAAGCGGAGCTTGGAGCCGGTGGTGGAATACTCTAGTAGGTTGGTAGGGGATACGATCAAGTTCAAAAACTCGATTGAGGAGTGCCACAGTGACACGGTGTCACGGATAATCATGTTGGAGAATTTGAGGTGGTGGGAGGGGGAGGAGAAGAATGACCCGGAATATGCCAAACAATTGGCGAGTTTGGGCGATATTTATGTAAACGAAGCATTCGGGGAGTCACACCGTGAGGCGGCGAGCATTGTCGGGATAGCGAAATATTTACCTAGTTACGCGGGGATGTGGCTGGCGGAAGAAGTGGAGACAATTTTGAAAGTGAGAAATAACCCCGAGAGACCGATGGTAGTAGTAATGGGGGGAGCCAAGGTAACTGATAAGTTGGCATTACTACAACTGTTGGCTGAGCGAGCGGATACGATATTAGTCGGAGGTAAATTGGCGAATGAGTATGTGGCGCAGGGAATTAGGTTACTGGGTAGGGCAAAAATTCTTTTGCCGGTAGAGGGAGCGAACCTGCTGGATATTGGAGAGGAAACGCAGAAGATTTTTGTAGGAGAAATTGCGCAGGCGAAAACAGTGGTGTGGAACGGACCAATGGGGAAGATCGAGGAGGCACAGTACCGGGCTGGAACGGATGCAATCTTTGAAGCGATCTGTGCGAATGAAGCAGCTTACACGCTGGTGGGAGGGGGAGATACGCTCGCGGCGGTAGGACGTGAAGAACACTTAACACGGATTGACCACGTGTCGACCGGGGGAGGGGCAATGCTGGCGTTACTGGAAAAAGGATCGTTGCCGGGGATAGAAGTACTTCTAGGTTAGCTTTTTTCTTAGATGGCTGACTCAGATAATGTAATGACAATCTAGTAATGAATAGTTGACAATATAATGATTTTATGATTAAGTAATGATATATGATGCAGAAAATAGTGAGCTTAACTGATCAAAACCAAGTCTCAATTCCAGCTTGGATGATAAGAGAGTGGGGGGAAGAGAAGCCTGAGAAATTGATCGTGACAAAGATTGGAGAGGAAATTCGCATGAGGCCAATTAAGAATTTTTGGTCTTTGGCAGGAAGTATGAAATCAAAAATTAAACTATCAGATGAGGAATTGCGGAAAGCCAGGGAGAGTTTTGAGCAAGACTGGGCGAGGGAATTATGAAGAGAGTAGTAATAGACACTAATATAATTTTAAGATTTTTGTTGGCTGATGTGGGAGAACAATCTAATGAGGTACACCGGCTTCTACGAAAAGCGGAATCAGGAAAAATCAAGGTAGTAATATTGCCTGTAATTGTTGCAGAGGCATCCTTTGTCCTAAATAAGTATTATCTAAAATCTTATGCTGAGATAGCCGAGGCAATGGAGAGTTTCTTAGCACCTTCGTGGTTGGAGATAGAGCATAGAGAGGCATTAAGAGGTATGTGGGGTTGGTATGTGCAGGGAATGCATTTTGTCGATAGTTATTTATTGTCTCTAAATAAATACGAAGCCCTGGAGTTAGTGAGTTTTGACAAGAAAATGACAAAGAAAAGCAAGCAATGAAACTACTAGTCTTTGATGTTGAGACAAAGAAAGCGTTTGACGAAGTGGGTGGGTATCATCCGGACAAGTTGGGAGTGAGCATCATTGGTAGTTACTGGAGAGATACGGAGGCAGGGTTAGATGAATTTGTCGGATATAGGGAAGACAACTTTTCTCCTTTTTGGCGGAGGCTAGAACAAGCGGAGTTGGTAGTGGGATTTAATATCATCAATTTTGATTACCCCGCATTGGCACCATATTACACCGGGAGCTTTGCCCAGTTTCCAAGTCTAGATATCATGGCGGAAATGGAAAAACAATTGGGGCACCGGATAGGGCTAGACGCGGTGGCCAAAGAGACTTTGGGGATACAAAAAATTGGGCATGGGTTGGACGCAATCACTTACTACCATGACAAAAACTGGGAAGCACTGGAGAAGTATTGTTTACGAGATGTAGAGGTGACCAGAGATTTATATGACTACGGGGTAAAGAATGGAGAACTAAAATTTAAGAATAAGTGGAACAATGTGGTGACCGTGAAACTAGACTTTGCTAGCTATAGTAGACAAAAATCCCAGGTACAAACGACTTTGTTTTAGGACTTGATATTTATTAATCTTGGATTAAAATGATTATAGTAAAGGAGGAATTATGAGTTCATTTAGATTTCGTAAAAAGACCGAGTACGGCATGATGATGGTCGCTTACCTGGCAAAAGCTGGGGAAGGAGGCCTGGTATCGGTACGCCAAATGCAAGAGAATGGTTTGCCTAGATCATTTTTGGTGAAAATTGCCCGAGATTTGATCAAAGCCAGATTGGTGACAGCCAAAGAGGGTCGAGGCGGAGGATATATGTTGGCCAAGGATGCCAACAAGGTTAACCTTCGACAAGTTGTCGAAGCAGTCGAGGGAAACGTGGCGACTGTAAGTTGTTTGGTTCATGGCGCAAAGAAATGTCCGCTGGCCGACAAATGCCCTCATCGTAAGATCATGGTCGAGCTGACCGAAAAGATCGGGAACATCTTGGATCAGTACAAATTGGCAGATTTGGGCAAATAGATACGAGTAACAGTTTGCAAGTAGCAGGTGAGAGGTATCACGTATGATGCCAAGAGTTTTGCGAGCGACAAATCTGAGTGTGTTGGTTGAAAACAAGAAAGTTTTGGACCGGGTGGATTGGAAAATAGGAACGGGGGAGGTACACGTACTGTTGGGTGCGAATGGGAGCGGGAAGAGTAGTCTGGCAAACACTTTGCTCGGAGATTCTAGATTCCAGGTACTAGATTCTAGTGAGATTGCATTTGAAGGACACGATTTGCTATCGATGGGCGTGGATGAGCGGGCGAGAGCAGGACTATTTGTAGCCTGGCAGAATCCACTCACAATACCTGGTGTGAGCGTGTTTACCCTGTGCCGGAGTGCCTATGAATCACATGGCGGACTAATCGAACGGCTGACAGAGTTTAAAAAGAAGTTGGAAATACTGGCGAAAAAAGTGGGATTGAATAAAGATTACTTGAGCCGGGGAGTGAATGAAGGCTTTAGTGGAGGTGAGCGGAAAAGACTCGAACTCTTGCAAATGATGTTGTTAGAACCTAAATTGGCGATTTTGGATGAGCTTGATTCGGGGATTGATACCAAAGGAGTTGGGGTACTAGCCGAGGTTATTACCATAATGCGGCAAAAAGGTACGAGCTTTTTGGTGATTACGCATAACAATAAATTGATTGATAAACTCAAGATCGACAAAGAGTGGGAGATGGAAAATGGCCGACTATCAGCTAGGGTTTAATAGCGGAACCGAAGGATATAAATTTAAGGCTAAAAAAGGATTAAATGAGGAAGTTGTCCGCGAGATTTCGCGGCAAAAAAGCGAGCCAGAGTGGATGCTGGAGATGCGGCTTGCCGCACTGGACCAATTTGAGAAGATGCCAATACCCCAGTGGGGAGCGAACTTGGCCGAGATTAACTGGCAAGATATTCACTACTACCTCAGGCCGGTAGAGCGACCATATGACAGCTGGGAGGAGGTGCCGGATAATGTGCGCCAAGTATTTGACGCTATCGGAGTACCAGAGGCTGAGCGGAAATACCTAGCGGGTGTAGGGGGG
>CAZBFT010000048.1:0-1315 GCA_964491465.1 uncultured Pseudomonadales bacterium | reverse complement strand
ACAAGGAGTAGTGTTTTTGTCGATGGACGAAGGCCTGAAACAGTACCCAGAGATAGTGAAACAGTATTTTGGGACGATCGTACCGTCTGGTGACAATAAGTTGGCAGCCCTCAACACGGCGGTATGGAGTGGGGGGAGCTTTGTCTATATCCCCAAGGAGGTAGTGGTGGATTTACCACTACAGGCGTATTTCCGGATCAACGCGGAGAACGCAGGGCAGTTTGAACGGACGCTGATTGTGGCGGAAGAGGGAGCAAGCGTGCACTATGTGGAGGGATGTTCAGCCCCAGCCTACAGCTCGGCGTCGCTACACGCGGCAGTTGTCGAAGTGATAGTAAAACCACGGGCGAAAGTGAGATATACCACAGTGCAAAATTGGTACAGAACAGTCTATAACTTGGTGACGAAACGGGCCCGGGTGGAGAAAGAGGCAAGAATGGAGTGGGTAGACTGCAATTTAGGAAGCAAAGTGACAATGAAGTATCCATCGTGTCTACTTATGGGCGAGCGGGCGCATGGAGAGATGCTGTCGATTGCGGTCGCAGGGGAGGGACAACAACTGGATGCGGGGGCCAAAATGTTCCATTTGGCGCCATACACTACCAGCCGGATTACAAGCAAGTCGATCAGCCAGCATGGGGGGAGGAGCAGCTATCGAGGGCAGGTAAAGATGACCCCGGCGGCAGTGGGAGCCAGGAGTAAAGTAGTGTGCGACGCTTTGATCATGGATGAGGATAGCCGTAGCGATACTTACCCCAATAACCAAATTTTGACGGGAGAGGCGACGCTTGAGCACGAGGCGTATGTGAGCCGGATTGGGGAAGAGCAGTTACTTTACCTTATGAGTAGAGGACTGAGCAAGACCGAGGCGGAGACTTTGATTGTGCGCGGGTTTTTGGAGCCGGTGGTGGGGGAACTGCCTATGGAGTATGCGGTAGAGCTAAATCGACTCGTAAAATTAGAAATGGAGGGATCAGTTGGCTAACCATTCTTTCAGATTATTGGAAACCCTCCTTCGCTCTGTCGAGCTACGGAAGGGCGCGGTGGAAGGGAGTGTGGGATGAACTTCTCTATTGGCTCGCTCCAATCGGTTCGGAGTACCATTCTCAAACAAACCGGTAATAATTTTCTGGTGAAAATTTTACCTATATACTCGCGCCAGTCGCGCTGCGTAGAATTTTGTTTGAGAAGATACTCCTGCACCTCTTCGCTCGCGAGGGGAAATACTCTATGAAACTAGCCGTAATGAGATACGACAAGCCGGGGAAATGGGAAGTGGTGATCCCGTTTGAGAAAACGGGGGAAGAGAAGGAGT
>CAZBFT010000047.1:0-6842 GCA_964491465.1 uncultured Pseudomonadales bacterium | reverse complement strand
ACCGTTCACGACCCCCACATCATTTATAACGGTGTAGATCTCAAGATTTGCAAGCCCGGTCGGAAAGCCACCGTTCCCACCGTTTTATACTTGGGTCGCCTCACCGCGGCCAAAAGTGTGCACATCCTCATCCGTGCTGCTGCTGCCATCTCTTTGCATCTCCCACAGGTTCGGGTAATCATCGCCGGGGATGGTCCCGCCCGGCGCAGCCTTGAACGGCTCACTCACGCCCTCAAGCTGGAAAATGTCGTTACTTTCACTGGGCGAGTAAGTGCGAGTGACAAAGTCAAGCTCTACCAACAAGCCTGGGTTTTTGTGAATCCAAGTCTGATTGAAGGGTGGGGGATTACCCCCATCGAAGCCAACGCTTGTGGTGCCCCCGTAGTTGCCAGCAACGTCGCCGGGTTACGTGACGCCGTCCACAACCCACACTCGGGATTACTTGTCCCTTATGGCCACGTGGATGAGTTTGTCAGTAGTATCCTCAAATTGCTCTCGGACAACACTACCCGTTCCCGCATGTCACGCGAAAGCGTGGCATGGGCCCGTAAATTCGACTGGGACCAGAGCGCAGCCGAAGGGATCAATTTGCTCACCCGCGCCGGCGCGGATCGTCACCCCTACACCTGGATTCAGGCTGCCCCAAGCCCAAGCTATCCCGGCAACCTCACGCTCGGCACCGCCCACTATCAGGGCCAGACAATTTTTGTTAAACACTGGACCCATCCCCCCGTCTCAGCCACGAACGAACTCCGGGCTTACCGAGCACTCGCACCTCTGTTGACCGGGAATGTCCGCCTGCCTCGTCTCCTCTTTGTTGACACTGCTCCCGGCACCCTCGCCCTTGGTCTCGAGTATATTCCAGGCTCTCCGCTCTCCGCTTACAGCCCCAAACGGCAACTTTCAGTCTATCGCCGTGTTCTAACTGAGCTCGATGCCCTTGCCGCCACTTCCAAACTCCCACTTGTCCGCCGTGGGCCAATTTTCTTACTGGCCAGTTTCCCTTACTTACTTTCGCGCGCGCTTTACTACCATCCTACCCATGCCTCTCTCATTCTGCGCGCCAGTCGTTCTTTTCTGTTTGCCATCCCGGCACTACTCACAGGGACGCTCAAAGTAGTCCACCGCGACCTTGGGTCCGACAATATTTTACTGAAAGGTAAGACTATCTATCTTCTCGATTGGCAGTATGCTGCCTACAGTTTGTCCGAGTATGAGTTAGCCGGAATTTGGCGCAGTCTCGCTCGCTCCCGCCAGCTTGCCCGCTCATTTGCCACACTCGTCACCCAATCGCTCAATCTTTCTGACTCTGCGCGCTCCCGCTTCCGCGGCCTCTCAATTTACTACGCCCTACTTGGCCTCTCGGACTCCCGCTTCCCCGCTTCCCGCGTCGCCGACTTTCTCTTCTTATTATGTGAGGTCAATAGACTATGAAATCCAATCTGACAGTCACTATTGGTATTCCGGCCTACAACGAAGCCGCCAATATCGTGGCGTTACTTAACCAGCTGTTGTCCCAACGCCATGTGGGATGGTCCCTGACGGAAATCTTGGTCTACTCCGATTCTTCTACCGACGGCACGAATCAGCTGGTGCACCGACTTGGCTCACCGCGCGTTCGCTTACTCGCTGGCCGCGTTCGCCGTGGTGTGGCTCACGCCGAACAGCAGCTGATCAACCGCGCGTCTTCGGATATCCTTTTACTCCTCAACGCCGACGTTACCATCAGTCAAAATGATTTCATTACCCAGATGGTCAAGCCGTTCCGTCGCGACCGCCGCGTTGGCTTGGTAGCAGCCCAGGTCACCCCCACTCCCGGGCACACTTTCCTCGCCCGCGTGCTCGACCATAGCCATCGGTTTAAAACTGCGCTCTATACTTCACTCGGCACTGCCAATATCTACCTCTGTCACGGTCGGGCCCTGGCACTTTCGCAGATTTTTTACTCACAGCTTTCTCTCCCGCCGGTTATTGCCGACGACGCCTACCTACATCTTCGCTCTCGGGAACTAGGCTTCACCTTTGACTACCAGCCCCGCGCGCGAGTGTACTACTACTCTCCCAGTACCCTCGCCGACCATTTCCTGCAGAGCCGTCGTTTTTTCCGCGGTCGACGCGAGCTTTCCGTCTACTTTTCCAAGCAAACGCTCGCCGAGTCTTATGCCATTCCTCCAGTCCGCGCCATCTCCGCTTGGACACTGAGCTTGCTTCATCACCCGCTCTATACTCTGACTTATCTGGGTGTCTTGTGTTGGTCCCTTTTGTCACCTAGTTCAAAAGTCACTACCGGAGTAGTCTGGCATCCAAGTACTAGCTCCAAACCCAACACTTCCCGCGTCCCTCACCTAGACGTAGTGACACAGTATTTTTACCCCGTAACGGCAGGGATCGAGACCAACATCCTCGAAACTTACAGCGAACTGGTCAAATTGGGATGGTCTGTCACTGTCCATTCTAGTCGTGATACTTTAACAGAAAAAAATAGCCTCTCACCGACAGCTTCTGTCCGAGGTCTCCAAGTCCGGCGCTACCACTCTGGTCCCATCGGCTTTTTCCCCAAGTTGTCCCATGACCCTGGTAATTTAATTTGTCTCCACAACTTCAACCTTTTTCCTCATTTTTGGATTTATCTGCGTGCGGCAATCCACGCTCTCACTGGGCAAAAACACTATGGTATTTTCCTCACCCCCCACGGCGGTTTTACTCCCGAATGGCCGACCTTCCCGCTCTTGCCCAGGCTGGTCAAGCGTCTCTACCATGCATTTCCCGGTCGCTTCTTTGCCAACTATCTCTCAGACGGAATTCGCGCCATTTCCGTTTGGGAACAGCAAGCTCTCACTCAAGTCGGGATCAAATCTTCCCAAATTATTCTGATCCCCAACGGGCTCGACACAGTGGCCCGCCGGCCTCTCCGGCTTATCTCTGCCCAAGTCCGCCAAATCGTGCGCCGGCACTCTCCCTATCTCCTCTCGATCGGTCGCCTCGCCCCCATCAAAAACTACGAAACCACGATTAAAGCACTGGCAGCTACACCCGGACCTCTCAAACTACTCATTGTCGGTCCTTCTCAGGACCAAGCCTATGTGGACTCTCTCTACTCACTCGCCAAAAGGCTCAGGGTCGCCCAGCGCCTCGTCTTTTTGGGCGTGGTTCGGGGCGAAGATAAATACTATCTTATCAAGCACTCGCTGGCTTTTGTTCACTTGGCACGGTGGGAGAGTTTTTGTAACGTCGTCTACGAAGCCCAGAGTCTGGGTCAGCTCTGTATCGTGGCGGACAACACGGCTCTCCACTCCCTCGTCCGTCACGATGTCACCGGCCTACTCACTCCCACATTCGACCATCGGCAACTATCTGTCCTCCTCACTCAATTGCAAGCCGGAGAGTGTCGTCCTCAAATTGCCCGAATTAAACGTTCCCTCCGCGCTGCCAGTTTCCCTACCTGGGGTGCCACAGCCAATCTCATGCAACACCATTATCAACTCATTGCGGAGTCATATGCTCATACCTCGTGAGAATCTGCTATTTTCAATTCTAGGCACCTTGCTCTTGCTTAGCCTCGTTTTGGTCGGTACCAAAGCCAAGCATGGTAACCCCAACATTACCGAGCTCAATTCACCCGATTGGACACAGTCCGGCCCACTCGAGCTCTCTCCCGAACGTGCCCGTTATGCTTTGCTCTACTCGCTGGTCGAGGAACATTCATTCCAATTTTCACCCCTTGTGGCGCGGCTCGCTACCCCTGATTTGGGTTACAAAAATGGTCGCTTTGTTTCGCTCTTTGCCCCCGGCACTTCGCTCCTCATGATCCCCGGCTATCTCCTGGGACGATTGGGTGGAGCCTCCCAACTAGGTGCGACTCTCACGATCGGCTTATTTGCCCTGATTAATTGCCTCCTTATCCAACAGATCGTCATCCGGCTCGGCGGGGCCCGCCTTGGCAGCTACCTTGCCGCGCTTATCTTTCTCACTGCGACTCCGGCTTTTGCCTACGCTGGTGTCATCTACCAGCACCATCCTTCAACCGTCGTCTTGCTTGCCACTCTCCTCCTTCTTACCTATCCACCAAATTCCTGGAAGCTCGCCGGTATTTTTGGTTTGTTGGGAACCTCAATTATTCTTGACTACCCCAATGCTTTTTTCCTCCTCCCCCTTGTCCTCTATGCACTCTCCCGCCACGTGAATTTATCCTCTTGGCGCGGACGCCTGCGCCTCCGCTTTAACACTGCCATTTTAATTGCCGCCTCTACCGTGCTCATCCCGCTTGGCCTTTACCTCTATATCAACCAGCTCGCCTATGGTAACGCCTGGCAGCTCAGCAATACCGTGACCCATATCCAAGCGTTGGACGAGCAGGGTCGTCCGGTCGCGGGTAGGGGAGCCGATCAGCGCGCAGTAAGTGACGTGCAAAATCTGGGGAGTCGGCAAAGGAACGCGCTCAACTTTTTCAAATCACGCCACCTCTTAAACGGTCTTTACGTCTTTACCATCAGTCCTGACCGTGGGATCCTCACCTTTAATCCAGTCGTCTTACTCGGCCTCTTTGGTCTAGGCGTTTTATCTCGGCGCAAACCTGGACTATCTCAAGCCCTCTTGGGAGTCGTCTGTTTCAATCTTTTGTTATACTCCATGCGTAGCGACCCTTGGGGAGGCTGGGCCTTTGGCTCGCGCTACCTCATTCCTTCTTTTGCTGTTCTTTCTATCTTTCTGGGCCTTGCGCTCGCTCATTATCGCCGCCACCTCCTCTTTCTAGTTGCTTTCCTCATCTTGGGGGGTTACTCTGTCTACGTAAATACCGCCGGCGCCTTGGGCTCAATCGCCAGTCCTCCCCAAGTCGAGGTCCTGTCACTCGAAGCTCTCACTCACCAGCCACAAAAATACAGTTTTGACCGCAATCTTGCCCTCCTTCATGAAGGATCTTCCCAGTCCTATATTTATCAATCGTATCTCAAACCCTACCTGAGCACCTGGCAATTTTATCAACTATTGGTCGGGTTGTTGACTGGTGTCATCACTTCGCTCACCCTGATTCATTTTTTCCGGAGGTCCGCATGATTTTTTATCTCCCCGAATCTACCGAAATCGCCACGGTTGCCCAAGAGCTTCTCAGGTCCCGTGGTCACACCCTTATTACTTCGCTCACTCACACGGATCCCAAATCAATCGGAAGCCTTTTTGTCCGCACCTATACCCATGTCGATGCTGACTATCTGGCCCAGTTCCCATCACTTACCTGTGTCCTTCGCGCCGGAGTCGGGACCGACAACATTGATCTCGTCGAGTGTGCTCGCCGGGGTATCCGGGTCTACAACTCACCCGGCAGCAACGCCGTCTCCGTCGCCGAGCTTGCCCTTACCCTCATGCTTATGCTAAGCAAGCATATTCCCCTTCATCTCTCACGCCTTCGTCAGGGTGCTTGGCGAGACCGGTCTTACCTCGGTGCGGAACTAAGCGGTAAAACAGTTGGTCTCATAGGCTGCGGCGCAGTCGGCCGGCACTTGGCCTCGCTACTTGCTCCCTTTAGAGTCAAAATCTTGGGTTATGATCGATTTCTTGAGCCCGCCGTGCTTCGCGCCAGCCATATCACCCCCCGGTCACTCCCTGGACTGCTCCGCGCTTCCGATGTGCTCTCCATCCAAGTTCCCTTGACCACCCAAACCCGCGATCTCTTGGGATCTGCCGAATTTGCCCAGATGCCAAAGACAGCCATACTCGTCAACGTCTCTCGGGGAGAAGTCATTGTTGAAGAGGCGCTAATCACTGCCCTGCGGCAGCACCAGTTGGCTGGCGCTGCGCTGGACGTAGTCCGTGGAGAACCCCACCCCAACCCACGTCTATTTTCTCTGGACAACCTGATCCTCACCCCCCATATTGCCGGTTACACCCGTGAAGCCGATCAAAATATCGCGCTCGGTGTCGTCCAAAACTTCCTGCGCGACGAGAAAGGTCATCAATGATCGTTAAATTCACTTTCCCCCAGCTTACCTCTTCTGTCTCGTGGTTCCGCCGCCACGCGCTCCTCGTAGTGACTCTGTGTCTCTTGGCAATCTCCGTATATTACTTCTGGTACTACTTGGGTAACGGCTTGGGTTTGGCCTACAACGACGCCCGCTCTCACCTCGATATCGGTCGCCGCGTCGTCGAAGGGCTCAAACCTGGGCTGGCTCAACTGGGGAGCGTGTGGCTGCCTCTTAATCATCTGCTCATGGTGCCTTTGGTCTGGCACGACTGGCTGTGGCACACCGGCCTCGCCGGAGCATTTTGGAACATGCTCTCTTTTGTCGCAACTGGAAGCGTGATTTACAAATTTTTGCAGCATTTAAAGGTAGGGATTCTCGGCCGAGTCGTGGGTGTAGGTTTATTTGCCGCCAACCTCAATGTCCTTTATCTCCAGGCTACGGCGATGACCGAGCCCATTCTCTTGGCTACGATGACGCTCGGTTGCTACTACCTCATGCGCTGGGCAGAGAGTGTCAGTGTCCTCCACCTCATTAAGTCGGCCTTTTGGATCATGCTCGCGACCCTCATTCGCTACGACGGGTGGTTCCTCTTGGGAGTTGCCGGATTGTTGGTCATACGCCAAGTCTGGGCTAGTCGCGATCACTTAGTCTCTTTCCGCTCCCGTTGGGTGAGGGCCGAAGGTAGTGCCATCCTCTTTGGTACCCTGGCTGCAGTCGGGGTGGTAGCTTGGTTCGCCTGGAATCAACTCATTTTTAAAGACGCGCTCTACTTTATCCTGGGGCCCTTTTCTGCCCATGCCCAGCAAGAAGTGATGTATCAGGCGGGCTCTCTCCCCACCCGCGGCGACCTCGCCCTTTCCCTCAAAGTCTACCTTTACGCCT
>CAZBFT010000046.1:0-6851 GCA_964491465.1 uncultured Pseudomonadales bacterium | reverse complement strand
GGAGTGGCATGCTACTCACATCCAGCTCGCTCAGTCGGTCGCCGATCGGCTCGGTGCCACAATCGGCATTTTACTGGACCTCCAAGGCCCCGAAATCCGGCTGGAAACCCGTGATCAACAGTCAGTTAGTATCGCCGCCGGGACAACTTTGGAAATCGGCTCCTCATTTGTCCCTGGAGTTGACGTCATTATCCCTCATGCCGCGGTCTTTTCCGAGTTGCAGCCTGGCGCAGAACTGCTGATCGACGATGGCTTTATCGAAACAGTAGTCGAAAAAGTATCATCGTCTACGCTCACCGTGAGAGTCAAACACGACGCAGTCATCAAACATCGCAAAGGAGTCAACATCCCCGGCCTCAACCTAGATTTCCCGTCCCTAATCGACAATGATATCCGCCAGCTGGACACCAATGCCACCAGCAAAGTCGACTTTGTCGGTCTCTCCTTTGTCCGCAATGGTCACGATATCGAAATACTGCGATCCGAGTTGACCAAACGCCATATGAATGCGCAAATAGTCGCCAAAATTGAGTCCCAACCCGCCCTAGATCACCTTGAAGAAATTATTCAGGTATCCGACGCCGTCATGATTGCACGTGGTGATCTGGGGGTAGAAGTTCCCTTTGAGCAGCTGGCTTACTGGCAACGCCACATCATCGACCAGTGCCGAGTAGCCAACAAACCGGTGATTGTCGCCACCCAAATGCTCGAAAGTATGATCAGTAACCCTCGTCCAACCAGGGCCGAAGTCACCGATATCGCCCACGCCATTTTTGAAGGCACCGACGCGATTATGCTTTCCGGCGAAAGTGCCGGCGGCAAATTCCCCGTGCGCTGCGTCGACACCATGGTCCGGATCGCCCGCTGGAACGAAACCAAGCGGCAAGTCCACAAACTTGCCTTTGTTGAAAAGGATCCGACCGGCAACATTTGTAATGCGGTAGTTTCGATCGCTAATTCCCAAACCAATCCTCCCATCACCAAAATTTTGGTTTTTACCGAAACAGGCTTTACCGCCCGCTCGCTCGCCAAGCATCGCCTACCGATCCCTGTCATTGCGGTCACCTCGCGGCAATCAATCGCCGAGACATTGACTCTTTCCTACGGTCTCACCCCCGTGTGTTTGCCGCTCCCTGCCGACGGTCTTTTTGGTGCTGTAGACGAACTCCTGTCAATTTTGATCGAACGCCAAGTTCTCCAGCGCGGAGAAACCATCATTATGATTCACGGCCAGCACTGGCAAAAATCCGGCACCACCAACGCGGTCGCTATCCTGACTATCTGATACAAAAACACCCCGCCATCGGCAGGGTGTTTCTATCATTAATAGTTTCCTATATTCTATATTCTCTTCCCTATATACTACTTCATCTTGGTAGCTTGATCTCTTGGCCTACCTCGATGTAGTTGGGGTGGGTGATTTCGTTCGCTTGCGCAATCTCTACCCACTTGTATCCGTCCCCGTAGGCGCGGACCGCAATCCCCCACAAATGGTCACCTTTTACTACGGTGTAGCTTTCACCTTCGATTTTATCTACCTTTACCGTTTCGTCTGCTTTCGCAACCACCGCAGTTTTCAATTCCTTCACCGCCACTTTGGGTAGTTTTAGTTCTTGCCCAGCGGAGATAACGCCAGGATTAGCCAAACCATTCTCTTTGGCGATATCCACCCAGTTGTAGCCAGAACCATAGTATTTCTCGGCAATTGCCCACAAGTGTTGGCCTGCTTCTACCGTGGTGGTCTCTGGTAACTCGGCTGGGAATTTTTGCCCGTCCTCTTTTACTTCGACTGCAACTTCGCCCACCTTTTCGCTGGGAGCTGTGGTTTGCTGTGCTTCCTGAGGAATTTCTGGCTTGTTGGCGCGATACATCCGGAAAACCAGGAGTCCAATCAAAATCACCGTTACCACCCCAAACAGCATCGAAAGCATGTTTTCATTGAGCTTAATAGTTTTGAGTAACTGCTTTAACTTGTCTTCCATATACATTTCTCTTTCTTGGGCAGAAATTTTAATCTAAGACCAACATAGCAAATACCTAGAGGATATGTCAAATCAGTTGGGAAGAATTTTAAAGTGTGGGAGCACAGTAAAACAATACTATGCGAGGCTGAGGGGGATCGAACCCCTGGCCTCGTCCGTGACAGGGACGCGCTCTAACCAGCTGAGCTACAGCCCCACACTTTTAACAAAAGTTATTTTACTACAAAACTACCAAAAATAATCCTTGGTTAGTCATAGGTGGCATGTTGCGCTTTTCTATGAAAGAATTATTTCTTTTCTTCCTCTTGTATACAAGTTTCGAGTATTCCAGCTAATAAAGCGAATACAGTACTGCCGTCAGAAAATAGTGTTGAAGAATAAACTCTTGGTTCTGCACTAGGAGGTCTAACTTTCAGTGCGTAACTGACACATCTCAACAATGCTTGTGCCTCTTCGGGATATTTAGGATCACCTGTCATCGCTTCAATTACAGCAGGGTTAGTGTCTGCTAATTCACGTAGGAGGTATTCTTTATTTGCTCTTCCATATGCTCCTATACTACTCATAAAGTCCTTCTGTTATCTTTATTATGTTCCATATCTTATCATACACATCAAATGTGTCTAGCAGAGCAGTCACTGGACTGCTAGACAAGATGCACGGAAAGTGCTATAGATTAACTCAATAAATCTACCTACAGGAGTGAGATATGAATAGCACAACCTTGTTGATTCTTTTAGTCGTTGGCGTCGGACTTTACCTGATCTCCCTCTACAACTTTTTCCAGACAGCCCTCACTCGCATCAAAGCTAGCATTCAGGAAATCGGCAACCAGCTCAAACGCCAAGCCGATTTGATCCCCAACCTCGAGGCCAGTGTCAAAGGCTACCTCAAGCATGAAAAAGACATCATGACCATGTTGGCTGATGCTCGGAAAGCCGTGGCCGGTGCCGCCAAGTCTGGCGACCTGAGTAAACAAAGCAAGGCTGCCGCCATGTTGGGCGATGTCCTGCCTCGCCTCGCCGTCATAGTCGAGAGTAACCCGCAGCTCCAAGGCAACTCTACCGTCACCAACCTCATGGAAGAGCTACGCGATACCGCCGACAAAGTGATGTATGCCCGCCGCACCTTGATTGATCTCTCCGCCGATTACAACATCAAAGTCGTCACTTTCCCGAGCAATCTTGTTGCCAATATATTTGGTTTCAAAGAGCAGTCTGGACTCACCGTGGCCGATATGGGCGAGGCAACTAGCGTCTCTGCTAGCGAAACTAAATCTCCCAAAATCAGTCTGTAATATGCTGAATGTTTACGAGCAGATAGACTCAAACAAGAGACGAAGCTGGTTGATCATTTTTTTGTTCATTGCCTTTGTCACGGCCTTTGGCTACTTCTTTACCTATCTCTATGACTACGACTGGACATTCCTGGCTTTTGCCATCCTCATTTCCGGCGTCGGCTCTTTTATTAGTTATTACAACTCCGATTCAATCGCCCTCTCTCTCGCCGGCGCCCAGCCGGCCACGCGACGCACTCACCCTCAGTATCTCAACATGGTCGACAATCTGGCCCACGTCGCCCAAATCCCTGCACCAAAAACTTATATTATCCCCAGTCACGCTCTCAACGCCTTTGCAACCGGCCGTGATCCCGCTCACGCCAGTATCGCCGTAACCCAAGGGTTACTGGACCAACTCAGTCGTACCGAATTAGAGGGAGTCCTTGCGCATGAATTGTCCCACATCAAAAACTTTGACACCCGTCTAATGACTATCGTCGCTATCCTAGTTGGCTCTATTGCCATGATCCTCAACTGGGCGTGGCGGCTCAGTTGGCACCGTGGGGGCAGTCGGGACAACGATAGGGGAGGCAACGCTATTATCATGGTCTTGGGGTTAGTCTTTATTATTCTGGCTCCTATAATTGCTCAGCTCATCCAGCTGGCCATCAGCCGCCGGCGCGAGTTCTACGCCGATGCCTCTAGCGCCATGCTCACTCGCCAACCTTCAGGTTTGATTGGTGCGCTAAAAAAGATCGCGGCCAACGAAAGCATTCAACTCGAGACCGCCAACACCGCCACCGCCCACATGTACATTGATGACCCAGTGACCACCGAGACCCACGGCTCTTGGCTGGCCAAGCTCTTCTCCACCCACCCACCCATCGCCGAACGCATCAAGGCTCTAGAGGGACAGGCCTGACAACCATAATCAGTTCTGCTAAACTACTCATCAATGCAGAATAAAGTACAAATTTCCACCGATGACGTGAAGCATTTGGCCCAGCTGGCCAATCTTCCGATTGACAGCCAACGCTTCACTGTCTTACTTGAACAGATTAAAGCAACCTTCGGCTACATCGACACCCTCCAAAAAACCCCCACCGACAAATATAAGGAAACCAATCAGGTAACCGGTCTCCACGATATCGTACGCGAAGATGTTGTTGACAGCAGTCGTACTTTCAGTCAAGAACAAGCTCTTCAGAACGCTCCCCAATCCCACAAGGGCTACTTTATGGTCCCAGCCATTTTGGAATAAGTCTATGCTGCTTGATCAATCAATTAACCAGATCCTCACCGGCTATCGCCAAAAAACCCTTAGCCCGGTAGATGTACTTACCGAAGCTTACGATCAAATTGAACGTCATAGCGTCAAATTAAACACTCTGATTTCGGTGCGTAAAAAAGAAGACGCACTTAGCCAGCTCAAAAATTCTGATTCAAAACTTCCTCTTTATGGTATTCCATATGTGCTAAAAGACAGCTATGTCACCACGGAACTTCCTACCACCTGTGCTTCCAAGATTTTAGATAACTTTCAATCACCCTACGACGCCACTGTCCACCAAAAACTCAAGGCCGCCGGTGCTATCCTTCTTGGCAAAGCCAACATGGACGCCTGGGGTCATGGCGCCAGTACCGAAAACAGCGACTATGGCATGGGAAAAAATCCCTGGGATCATACTCGGGTAGTGGGCGGTTCTTCTGGTGGTCCAGCAGCTGCCGTGGCTACCCGCATGGCCGCCTTTGCCATTGGTGAAGATACAGGCGGTAGTATCCGTAACCCCGCAGCTTGGAATAATATCTCGGGCTTGCGTGTCACGTATGGTCGCGTCAGTCGTTATGGCTGTGTTGCTTACGCTTCCTCCATGGATACTGTTGGTCCCTTCGGCAAGACCAGCGAGGATTTAGCCTATGTCCTATCCATTATCGCCGGTCGCGACCCTTATGACTCTACTTCTTCTTCCGAGCCGGTGCCAGACTATAGCTCCCAGCTCAAAACCGGCAATTCTCGGCTTAGAATCGGCGTTGCGCCGGAGATGTTTGGTGCCGGACTTGACCCCGAAATCGCCGAAAATACTAAAGCCTTCGCCGCCAAACTCCAAGATCTCAACTGTGAATTAGTCGATATTTCACTCCCCATCGCCGAAATTTCCGTAGCCGCCTACTACATACTGGCCCCCTCCGAAACAAGTTCCAATCTCGGTCGTTACGATGCTGTCCGTTATGGAAAGTCACGACAACTATTCACTCAGGAGACCATGCGCCGGATCATGGTCGGCACCTACGAACTTAGTTCTGGTTATTATGACGCCTATTATCGCAAAGCACTCAAAATCCGCACCATGTTGATCGAAACTTTTCAAAAAGCTTTTGCCAAATGCGATCTTATTTTATTGCCGGAAAATCCAATTATGCCACCCAAATTGGGTGATCTCATCAGCGATCCCATCGCCAACATGCTCGCCGATCTCTACAATACTTCTGTTAGCCTGATCGGTTCGCCAGCCTTAGTTATTCCTAGTGGTTTCCATCAAAATGGCCTGCCAATTGGAGTGCAGTTAGTTGGTCCCAAGTTCTCCGAACCACTTTTACTCGCCCTCGGGCACCAGTACCAGCAGATTACCGACTGGCACACCCGGAGGCCCAATCTATGACCTACCAACTCATTTGCGGTGCTGAAATCCACGTCGAGCTCAATACCCAATCCAAAATGTTCTGTGGATGTATTAATGATCCCTTTGGGGCGAACAAACCCAACATTTACACTTGCCCCGTATGTCTGGGTATGCCCGGCGCGCTCCCCGTACCCAACAAAAAAGCCATCGAAGACTGCATCTTGATCGGGCTGGCGCTCGGCTGCGAAATCGCCGAAGTAAGCAAATTTGACCGCAAGCACTACTTCTATCCAGACCTCCCCAAAGGCTACCAGATCAGCCAGTACGACCAGCCTTTTTGTACCAATGGTCAAGTCGAAACCAGTTTTGGCCCCGTCCGCATCACTCGCGTCCACATGGAAGAAGACACCGCCAAGCTCCACCACGCCGTCGTGGACGGGAAAAAGGTGTCACTCATCGACTTTAACCGCAGCTCCGTCCCCTTGGTCGAGATCGTGACCGAACCGGATATCAAAAGCCCCGAAATGGCCAAAGAATTTCTCAAAAAAGTCCGTGACATCGTCCGCGCCCTCGGCGTCAGTTCCTGTGACATGGAGAAGGGGAGTATGCGGTTGGAGGCCAACATCTCCTTGTCACCCGACGGTAAATTGCCTCACTACAAAGTCGAGGTCAAAAACATCAACAGCTTCCGCTTCTTTGCCAACTCGCTCGTTTATGAATTTAAGCGCCAAGCCGAAATCTTGGACCAAGGGGAGACTCCCGTCCAGGAAACCCGCGGCTATCGTGACGGACATGGGACCGTGAGCCAGCGCGGCAAAGAGGGCGCTGCCGACTACCGCTACTTCCCCGATCCCGATATCCCTCCGTTCGTCATTAGTCGCGAAATGGTGGCCGAGATTAAAAAGCGCCTGCCCTCCCTCCCGGACGATATCATTGCCGAATTAAAGAGCTATGGCCTGTCCGACTCGG
>CAZBFT010000045.1:0-6872 GCA_964491465.1 uncultured Pseudomonadales bacterium | reverse complement strand
CATCTGACATATGTCACTCCCTTCGGGAGTGCAATATGTATCGTGACTTATTCAACCAGAAATGGGTAAGATTGCAGAGTGTCGAGTGGTTTGATAAATATCTGAAATAATTTATGGGGTGGGAGAGATGCAAAAGGTGGTGTGGTTAGCATCCAAAGTCCATACTAGTCCGGTAAGGTCGGGGCGGGTAGAAACTTCGTACCCCTTTACTACGGTAATTGGGCCACCAACGTATCCCAAGAGCCCCAAAGCCTGAATACCGCTGGAGATCTCTGGTTTATGAGGATCAAAATACTGGTCAAAGCCGTATTTGTCGGTATTCATCGCTACACAGTTGAGGATCATCCCATCAATTATCAGATTAAAAATCACGCCGGAACCTTCTCCGTAGGTTTGAGGGCCAATCTGGGTGGCAATGATCTCTGGGCTGCCTTCCCCTTGACCTGGGATCACGGATCGTGGATTTTGTGCGGGTTTATTGGCTTCCACGGGACCCCGAAGAGCAAAATAGAGAACTAATACGGTGGTGATAAAGCCAACAATGGCCGGCTCTACCCAGCGATCTTTGACGGGTTCTTCTTCTGCCATGGCGCCCACATCCTACACTACGAAACAGTTTATGGCAATCTCATACTAATTATGTGATAGATATGAATGGCTAATGGGTTTTTTGAGAAGCAGCGCTCGTTTCCCGCATGAGAGTCAGCCAAGAGGTGACGACCGGATCCATGATCACGTGGCGATGGGTAAGGGGGCGGCGGAGGATGACACCGCTTAAGCTAGTGGCCCGGGAGAGGGCGACGTAGGTCTGACCGTGGGCAAAAGACTGGGGCAGGTCAATGATCACGCGGTCAAAAGTTTTGCCCTGAGCTTTGTGGATGGTGACACTCCAGGCGAGCATGAGCGGGAGCTGGGTGTAGGTACCCACTACCTCAGAGCTAATGCGACGGGAGCGCGGATTGTAGTCAAAGCGGAACATTTCCCAGGAGTTGGGGCTGACGTCGACCAATTTACCCCTGTGGATCCGCACTGAGATGACGGGCACACCATTCTCCAATCCCATATCCTCTATTCTCCCCACCGTGCCGTTGATAAACCGTTTTTGCCGGTCGTTGCACGTCAACATGACTTGTGAACCTAGTTTGAGAGTGAGTTCACGGGGAGCCGGCTCGGTGCGGCGGTCAAAAGCGCCGGTACTGGCCGCGGCAAAAGTCTGGGACTTTCCTTCCAGTGAGCTCAGCTGGTAGGTGTTGTAGGCCTCCGCGTCGCGGTTGGTGCCCGTCAAATGCACAATGTATTCTTCGGGAGGTGGAGCGTAGTCCGGGGATACGCGGGTATTGAGGAGCGACAGGTCAGCGGCTGTGAGCCGATTCTCGCGCAGGGCGTTTAACACCTGGATAAATTCGTCATCGGTTTGGCGGTAAATGTGGGTGAGCTCGATATAGGTGAGAGCGAGCCGCGACATCACGTCGGCGCTAAAAAAGAAGGCAGTCGGGTAACGGGTGGAGAACACGGCCATTTCGTCGCGAGATACCACCGGTGGCAGCTGGTAGAGGTCGCCAAAAAAGATCACCCGCTTGTCGCCAAAGGGATGGGTGTTGCCACACACCCGACGCAGGAAGGCATCGACACAGTCGAGCAGGTCGGCCCGAACCATGCTGATCTCGTCGATCACAATGGCGTCGAGAGCGCGAAAGAGCTCTGGTTTTTTGGCTTTGCCACCCAGCTTCCAGGCTTTGTCGAGCGTGATGTCAGGTTTAAAACCAAAAAAACTGTGAATAGTGGAGCCGCCGATATTGACGGCAGCGACCCCGGTCGGAGCCAGCACGACGACGTTTTGAGCGGTCGTATTTTTATAGTGAGTGAGCAGGGTAGATTTGCCTGTACCGGCGCGGCCGGTGATAAAGAGGCTATCGGGACTTTTTTCGAGTAAAGTGAGGGCACGGACAAAGTCGGCGGACAGCTCTATTTTGGACATTGCCCGAGTATGGGCCGAAGAATGAGCGTAGTCAACGACACGTTAGCTCACGGATGATCCAAATTTGCAGACACAACAAGAGAAACATGGAAATGGTGATGATCAAGTACCGCCGTTGTACTAGTAGTTTATTCATAGCCGGACAGTAGCCGTATTCTAACACTTTGGGGGGAAAGTAAAGGTTTTAGCAGTAGAGTCTGGCGAGCAGGAGAGCCACTTTGGCGGAATCGTAAAGTTTGGCCACGCGGGCACGGCCGGCGCGAACCAGCTGGATGGCAGCACAATCGTAGGCCAGCAAGCCGTCGATACCCTCGACCATGGACTGAACATCGTTTTCGGGGACGACGAGGGCAGCCGGCCCTACCACCTCGGGGATGGCGCCACACTCGGTAGTCACGATGGGTATACCACTGGCCATGGCCTCGATCAGTACCATGCCGTACTGCTCCTCCCAGGTCGGCGTAGTAAGACTAGGGAGGAAAAAGAGATCGGCAGAGCGGTAGACGGCGGGTATTTGCGAGTACGGTACTGACCGGACACTTACATTGCTTCCGGTCGTCGGGTGGCTCCCCTGCCCCACGACCAGGAAATCGTACTGGGGGAGCTGGGCGGCTACTTTGGTAATTGCCTCCATCCCCTTTTCCGGTTCCAGTCGGGCGACGGTGAGGATGACTTTCCGCTGCCTTTTTGCCGGCTTGGCGGGAGAGAAACGGGAGAGGTCGACCCCGTACGGGATCACCACGATTTTTTTCGCGTCCACTCCCTCTGTCACCAGCGCATCTTTGGCACGGATCGTCGGAGTGTGGAAGAGGTCGACATATTGGTAGGCCTCGTGTTTCCAGGCGCGGAAACTTTTCAATTTCTCGTTGTTGTGCGCGATCGTTTCCCAACAAGTACAAATGAGTTTGGATATTTTATTCGCTTTACGCATCTGGACGGCCTGGTGGGTGTACGGGGTATACGTCTCGGCAGAGTGGATAATGTCATTTTGTTTGACGATTTTCTCTAGACCAAATAGCCACTGCTCCCCGCCGATCGCGCGGTTCAGTAGCTGCCGCCGGAGCGGAAATTGCGGCAAATCAGTGGGCGATGGGAGCTCGACGTGAGGGAGAGAAAGCTGGGTGAGTGGATGTCCGCTGGTGACTACCTGAATGTCCAGCTTGCCCACCAGTGGCGCGTAGTTTTGCAGCTCAAATTCATTCGCATGTGAAGCTCGAAGGATGTGGATCATAATGATTTTAACTTTTAATTCCTAAATGTTGTGTTAGTTTTATCGATGTTTGACGGGAATTATTTAAAGAATAGCTAATAATATTATAAACGCTCTATTCGGTTCGGTGAACATCACAGTTTGAGTATTTACTTATGAATTTACATTGAAAAATAGCAGGCACGTGGCCCAGCTATCTTCTAATATTCAGTTTCAGTATTTTAGAATGAAAACTTAGGTTGACATGTAAGTTACAGTATGCAATATATTGTAACTATCTTAGTTTATGAATAATTTAAATGTTCGAGCACTAATATTTCTATTTACTTTTATTATATTCTTATTGCTCCCGATCATTAGTGCAAATCCACACGCTTTCTATGATGATTTTAGAACTGATCCTGATTCTGCTAATTCTGGTTGGGAGGTACAAAATGCAGAGGGTATAACTTTTAATAACCCTGGTTTAACTTTGACAAGCGTAGATCGCGGCAATTTTCCATATATAAAAACTAGTGATGATAATGATTTATCATCCGACAGATATTTCGAAATACGCTTTCAATTTTTAATGACGCTTTCACCGTGGGGTGCCGGTTTTTCCTTGTCAGATAAAGCTCCTGATTTCCCTACTTACTTAGGAAGCGTTGATGATTACATAAAATATAATTTATTTTATGTTTTTGGTGAAAAACTACACTCTGTTTCTGCGATTTGCCCAATCGGCGCGACGTCATGTACTCCTACTTGGTGGTTTATATACCCCAATAACCCTGCCACCACTAACTATGACCCGAATACTTTGCCTGATTACTTTCAACACACATATTCTATAGTCAGAAGAGATAATTCTGACTCATCATATAATTACTTGGCTTACCTAGATGGGAATTTAATTTTTGAATCAACTTCAACTAATAGGTTGATTAATAGTATGTGGCTGGGACACCCATCGGACATAGGCGGCAGCAAAGATTGGCCTATTTTGAAAATATATTCTGTCAAATCGTTGGTGGACCCGCCTGATGAATTTCCCTATCTTTCTCAAAAAAATTTGGCGTGGTCAACAGATGAATATGACAATGCTCACCTATGGGCGAAGTTGGGGGAAGACGGAATTGACAGATGGGGGTGCGCGCTCACTTCTACTGCTATGCTGTTGCGGTATTTTGGCGTCAAAGATCTGTCTGGGAATGATATTCGTCCAGATACACTAAATGATTGGCTAAAATCGCAGCCAGATGGTTATGTAGGGATGGGTTGGTTAAACTGGCTAGCTATTACTAGATTTGCAAGAGAAAGCTTCGAGTTAAATCATGTAGGGACTAAACTTAAATTTCTCCGTAGTTACGATCCCGCTATTGTAGCATTGCCTTCTATTCTCGGTGAGCCTGGACATTTTGTTGTTGCCTATGATGAAAATGTCACTAATTGGAAGATTGCTGATCCGGCTAGTCAAAGCCGCATATTACTTAGCAAGACCTCTGTACTAAACAGTATTAACAGTTTTGAGCCGACTAGTACTGATTTGTCTTACTGGTTGCTAGTATTGCCGTCTGGAGTATCCGGGAAATTGAATAAAGATAGCGGAGAGGATGTCTCTCTTACATGGACAGACGAGTACATGGAAGACGATTTCTACTCGGATACTCGGTCGACCTTAAGGTCTGCTTACTTGCCAATACCGGAGAGTGGCATCTACAAACTACAACTTGATAATGGAGTGGGTAAAAACGGCGAGATATATCTTTATGATCATGGGGGAGAGGTAAAAAAGATAATTTTAAATCCGACAGATCATAACAGTACCTTTTTGATTAATTACGATGCTACGACTGTAAATAATTCCGAGATTACAGAACTGGATTTAACTAAACCATTATTTGTTATGAGTACACATTTTGATGGCTGGTATAACACTCAACAAATATCTTCATTCCGGTATAGTGATACAAATTTACCGGAAACTTATACTGATCCCACTTGCGTTGTTACTACTGAAGGGTTGTCTCAAACTTGTAGTGTCTTGCCGAGTGTATGTGATTTAAGTGGTAACTGCAATACAGACCAACAGATTTCGAATCCAGTAAATCTTGATTTCACGAAACCTACAAGTACGGGAAGCATAACTGGCTGGATTAACAACTGGGACGGAGTGCTGCAAGGTACGTCAGAAGATAATTTGAGTGGAATCAAAACCACGCGTATTGATGTGACTTTACCAAACGGTAGACACCAGAAGGGTGAAGTGGACGGTACTAGCTGGATGTTCCCTCTGGATACTCACCCTGATGGTAAGTATCGAGTTAGTACTTTAGCTACGGATATGGCTGAAAATGTTCAAGTAACTCCAGGTATATCCAGTTTTAATCTTGATACTGTCGCACCTCGTACACCGCATATTTGGTGGGCAGAGTCTATTATGCAACACATTTGGATGCAGTGGAGTCCAGTGAAGGATGTTTTTCGCTATCAAATCTATTTGGGTACTGATTTGAACCAACTGTTTCAAATCCAAGTGACTGAGAGAGCATCGTGGCAAAGCATAAAATTGCCTCCAGGTAAATACTATTTAGCCATAAATGGAGCTGATCGAGCTGGTAATCAAAGCCCGTTGTCTCAAATTAAGCAGGTAAAAGTAAATAAAAGTTGGTATTGGAAGTAGGTTTTTACCCCGCGCCGCCGCCTCCACCGCCACCACCACCTCCGCCACCACCGGAAGAGCCGCCAGAACTACCTACTCCCGCTGCGCCATAGCTGGCAGTAACAGAGGTTGAGATCGAGTTGATCGCGTCGCCGACGGAGCTCAAGGAATCTGAGAGATTGGCAGTGGTGGTACTGACATTACTTCCCCCACCCCAGTGCGAGACCAAGATAGCACTATCACGTGCGCCCAAGGTGAGCGGAAGGTCAGCCAGCGCTTTCACCGAAATGCCGAGCAGAGTGCCGTAAACCAAGTACTTTTCCCATAGCACAATGGAGTCGATGGGATACTTTTTGGTAACCGAGTATTCCTTGAGATGTTTTTTAAAGGCGAGCCAACCAGCAGTCTCGGTCATGCCCTTGGGCGTTCTTTTCTCCCCACGGGATTTGAACAGAATAACGAGAATCAGACCAAAAACACCAGTCGCCAAAGCGAGAGTGGTGACAAGAATCTGCAGCGACTGAAAACCACTATTTGTGGCCAGAATGAGCGGCATACCAAAGATTTGGTTGAGGATAGAGAGTACGAGCACGAGGAACGCGCCAAGAATGCCGCTACCACTGGTAGCATAGGCATGAGCCTCTTTGTCCAAGTAACCTTCGTGGAGATTGTCGGCGAGGACCACGTCCTCAAATTTTTTCAGGAAGGCTTGGGCGCTGGTAGTGTGAGATTTGAACCAAGCGGTGATTTTACTCAAGGCGATCAGATCCTGCTCTTGGCCGCCCAGGACGGTTTTCTTGGTGCGGATGCTACCGATTAAAAAGTCGAGTAAGTACTGCTGGGGGGTAGAGAGCGTGTGGGTACTCTTGGCAGGGAGCAAGAAGTATTCGTATTTACGGCTGAGGAAACCATTCTTTTGGTCTGAGCGGAGGATGCGGAAATGGCGGGACTGAACGAGGGAAAGGAGGGTGGCAGTAAAAGACTTGGTCGTAAGAGTTTTGCTGCCGCCAATCAACTGTTCTACCTGGGCCGGATCGATG